>NZ_JBRREK010000046.1:0-37567 GCF_056760235.1 Stenotrophomonas sp. STEN018 | reverse complement strand
CCCCAATGCCGAGCATGGCTCGGCACTACAGTTGAAGCATGCCCCAATGCCGAGCATGGCTCGGCACTACAGTTGAAGCATGCCCCAATGCCGAGCATGGCTCGGCACTACAGTTGAAGCATGCCCCAATGCCGAGCATGGCTCGGCACTACAGTTGAAGCATGCCCCAATGCCGAGCATGGCTCGGCACTACAGTTGAAGCATGCCCCAATGCCGAGCATGGCTCGGCACTACAGTTGAAGCATGCCCCAATGCCGAGCATGGCTCGGCACTACCAAAAGCCGGGACGCTTCAGGCGCCGTATCGGGTCTTCAACATCGCCCACGCCGAGCGCAACGCCAGGGCTTCACCGCCGGCCGGGCGGCCCGGGCGCTCGCCGTCGTTCCAGGCGTAGACGTCCAAGTGTGCCCACACCTGGCCTTCGTTGATGAAACGCTCCAGATACAGCGCTGCGGTCACCGAGCCGGCCATGCGCGAGCCGGCGTTGGCCAGGTCGGCTATGCCGCTGTTGAGGTAACGCAGGTAGGGACGCCACAACGGCATGCGCCACAGCGGGTCGCGGGTGGCGTCGCCGGCCTGCAGCCATTGGTTGGCCAAGGTGTCGTCATTGGCGAACAAGGCCGGCAGATCCGGGCCCAGCGCGATGCGTGCAGCACCGGTGAGGGTGGCGAAATCAAGAATGGTGTCCGGGTTCTGCTCGCTGACGTAGGTGAGCGCGTCGCACAGCACCAGCCGGCCTTCGGCGTCGGTGTTGTCGATCTCCACCGTGATGCCCTTGCGGGTGGTGATCACTTCGCCGGGACGGAAGGCATCGGGGCCGACGGCATTTTCCACAGCAGCCACCACCAGGGTCAGCTGCACTGGCAGTTGCTGCGCCATCACCAAGCCAGCCAGGGCGATGGCATGCGCGGCGCCGCCCATGTCCTTCTTCATGTTGCGCATGCCGTCGGCCGGCTTCAGGTCCAGTCCGCCGGTGTCGAAGCACACGCCTTTGCCGACCAGCGCCAGATGCGGCGCACCAGCCGTACCCCAGCGCAGCACGATCAAACGCGGCGCACGGTGCGAGGCGCGGCCGACGGCGTGGATGGTGGGGAAATTCATTTCCAGCAGTTCGTCGCCGGCAATCACTTCCAGTTCGCCACCATGGGCTTCGACCAGATCGCGCGCGGCGTCTTCCAGCTGCTGCGGACCCATGTCTTCGGTCGGTGTGTTGACCCAGTCGCGCACGCGCAGGCAGGCGGTCACCACATCGAGAATCTCAGCGACCGGTGTTGCCAGCAGTTGTGCGGCCGGGCGGGCCAATTTGCGGTAACGGTCGAAGCGGTAGCTGCCCAGGCCCCAACCAATCTGCAGGTTGGCGCTGCTGCTCGCGTCCAGCTCGTTGGCGACCTGCCAAGTGGTGCCGGCCGGCAGCGCGAACGGGGCGTGCGCATAGGCGTAGGCATCGGCGTGGTCGCCAACGCCGAGCACCGCACCGGCAATGCCGTTGTCGCCGGGGATCAGCAGCACGCTGTTCGGTGCGGCGTTGAACTGTTGTGCTGCGGCCCAGGCCTGCACGGCGGCCGGCTGCTGTGCCTTCCACGCGGCAAAGCCGTCGCGGTCCAGCACGTACAGCGGCAGGGCATTGGTGGAATCAGTGGTGTAAGCGGTAATCGGGGTCATGGTGTTCTCTTGCGTCTGCTGGCGGCCGTGGGCTTAGCGCTGCTGCGAGGATGCATTTGCATCCAACCAGTCGGCCAGTCCCGTCAGGGTGTCGAACTGCAGGTCGGGCTGCAGCTCGGTGTGGGTCCATGAATGTTCTTCGCGGTTGATCCAGCAACCACGCAGGCCAGCGCGCATGGCGCCGGCTACGTCCATTTCGGCATGATCGCCGACGTGCAGTACCTGCGCGTGCTCAACGCCAAGGCGTTCGCAGGCGGCATGGAAGATGCCCGGGGCCGGCTTGGCTGCGCCGAATTCGCGCGAGCCCAGCTGGAAGGCGAACAACTCGCCGATACCAATACGCTGCAGATCGGCATTGCCATTGCTCACAGCTGCCACCGGCACGCGCGCGGCGATGCGGCGCAGCGCGGCCAGTGCGTCGGGATAGAACTCGACCTGGTTGCGCGCGGCGTAGAACGCTTCATACGCAGGATCCAGCAGCTCCATGTTGGCGCCGCTTTTTTCCAGCGCCTCGGCAAGGGTCAGCCGGCGCAATGCGCTCAGGTCGTAATGCAGCTGCGGGTTGTCGCGGAACGAGCGTTCGCGCAGTTCACGCATGGCCGCGACCGGGTACATGCTGGCGGTGGCCGGGCTGTGTTGCAGCATCCAATCGTGCAGCACCTGGTCGATGCGAGCGCCGATGGGAGCGAACGGCCACAGCGTGTCGTCCAGATCGAGGGTGATGGCGAGTACGGGAAAGTTCATCCGGCCATTTTACGCCAAGCCCATGAGCCGGGCCTGTCGGGGCCGCGGCTGCCCGATCTTGCTTGTGGGAGCGGCGTGAGCCGCGAAGCAGGTACATCATCAGTTGGCATGGACGCGGATTCCGGTAGCACCATCAGCTTCGCGGCTTACGCCGCTCCCACAATAGGGACGCTACTCCAATAGCTTGGCCCAGCCGTGCATGCCGTCCACCCGGCTCAGCACCAGCTTCACGCAGACCAGCAGCGGCACCGCCAGCAGCAGGCCGACCATGCCCCATAGCCAGCCGAACAACATCAGCGCCAGGATCAGCATCAGCGGCGATATCGCCATGCGCCGGCCGAGCACGATAGGCGTGATGAATTGCCCTTCCAGCGTGTGCAAGGCCAGGTAGGCCAGCGCCGGCAGCAAGGCGGTCAGCGGATCGCGGAATTCGACGAAGCCCATCAGCAGCATCAGTACGATGCCGATCAGCGGCCCTACATACGGGGCGAAATTCAGCAGTGCGGCCACCGTGCCCCACAGCAGGGCTTCGGGCAGGGCGATGCCGAGCAGCATCAGCACGCCGGACAGGATCAGGCCCAGGCCGACGTTGATGATGGTGATGGTCAGCACGTAGCGCGACAGCTCGCGCTCGATCGAGCGCAGGATTTCGGCGGTGAAGCGCTTCTGCTGGCGGTTGGGTAGCAGCGCGATCACATGCCGCTGCAGGTTTTCGCCATAGATCATGAAGAACAGGGTCAGCAGCACCACCGCCAGCGCCGAGGCGGCCAGCTTGGGCGTGCGCACCAGAGCCTTGTAGGGATCGTCGAGCTGGGTGCGGATGATCTGCACCTTGCGGTTGCCTTCACCGCCAGCGGCGCGGGCGAAGCTCTCCGCCGCCAGGTTGGCCTGCTGCACCGGTTTGACGAAGTCCTGCACCTGCCGCGAGATCTGCCGCATCTGCTGCGGCGCCGCCTGCACCCATTCGGCGGCCGGGCCGGCCAGCTGCACGGTCAGCGCGGCGCTGCCAGCCAGGCCTGCCGCCAGCACCAGCAGTGCGCCGAGAAAACGTGGCAGGTGCAGTTTCTGTAGCAGGCGGATGATGGGGTTGCCGATCAGCGCGAAGAACATCGCCAGCAGCACCGGCAGGATCACTTCCTGTGCGGCCCACAACGTATAGCCCACCGCCAGCGTCGCCAGCACCACCAGCGAGACGGGCGCGCGTGGGCGCGGTGCAGGGGCTTCGGTGGGGCGGGGTATGGCTTCGGGCAACGGGTCAGACATGCGGGCAGCGCTCCGTGAACGGAACGGCGCGCAAGGGCGCCGTGCTCAGGATTCTGACAGCTCTGTCGCCGCTTCGGCGGGGCCGGGTGGCGTGTTGTTGCGCGCACTGGCGGCTGCAGCGGCGGGCGGCGGCGTGCTGTCCTCGTCGCCCTCGTCGTCGCCTTCATCAGCATCGGCCGCAGTCTGCCCGGCCATCACCCCGGCCGCAGCCGCAGCGGCGGCAAAGGAGGCGACCGAGGCCTGTGCGCTGCTGACCAGTCCGGACACCGAGCCGATCATCTGCAGCCAGCGGCTGCCGCTGAAGGCGCCGCCGGGCTCGAGCTTTCCGGCCAGAAAACCGCCGGCCAGACCGACAACCACGATGCGGCCGGGTGTCCACGCGCTGCGCCAGCTCTGGTTGAGCTGGTTCCAGTGTTGGGTGGCTTCCTCGCCACGCACCTGCACCACGGCTTCAGCGCGGCGTACACGGCGTTGCAGGGCTTCGAAATTCACGGTGTGTGCTCCCCGGGGATCTTCACTCCGGCATCGGGGTCTTCGCCATCGGGCTCATCAAACAGGCCCAGCCGCGACAACTGCCGGCGGGTGGCATGCATGCCGGTGTGGTGGAAGAAGTAGGACACCCGCCAGATCGCGTAGCCGGTGACGGCCAGGCTGGTAAGGGTGGGGATCAGCAGCGAGACGAACAGCGACAAGCCCATGTATTGCAGCATCGCCACCGCGGTGGCTGCCAACAGCAGCCACGCCGAGGCGCCGAACACGATGGCCACGCCGCTCCACGCCAATGAACGACCAAACGCGCTGCGCGCCAAGGACAGGTCGGCCGAAGCCAGCCGGCGCAGGGAGCGCAGCGTGTTGGAAGCCGAGTCCAGCGTCTGCCGGCCGGCTGCGCCAACCTGACGGATGCTTTCTTCCAGCCCGGGCGCCTGGCCCGGGGTGGAATCGTCGCCGGTGGGCGGTGTTGCGTTATCGCTCACGCCGATCAGTCGTTGCTGCGGGCGAGTTTGGCGATGATCCAGCCAGCGGCGAAGGCCACGCCGAACGAGGCCAGCGGACGCTCACGGATGAGGTCGGCGGCGCTGTCGAGCAGGTCCTTGCCCTTGTCCATCAGTGCGTCGACCTGTTCCTTGGCAGCGGCACCGCCCAGTTCAGCGGCAGCCAGGCCAGACAGCGCGCTGTCGGACAGTTCGGCCTTCATGTTGGCCTTGCCCAGACGCAGTTCGTCGCCGGCAGCACCGGCAGCGCCCTTGACGGCCGAGCCAGCGGCGGAAGCGGCGGACTTCAGGTGTGCGCCAGCCTCGCCCAGGTGGTCCTTCATGTTCTCGGTATTGGTGGGGCTCATCGTGATCTCCTGGTTTCAGCGGTTGCGCCAGATGGCGCGCGGTTGCAACAGAACTCAACAAATAGCAGTTGCCGGGTGTAAACAACGTTACGCCAGCACAACAAGATGCTCACTTGAACATCATCGCATCATCAATTGGCCACGCTGGCTGCCACCGCGCAGGATGCTCAACACCAGCTGCGGCGGGCGTTGGCCGAAGCTGGCGCGCCAACCGGCAAGGTCGGTGAACGCGCCGCTGCTGGCGGCAAGAATCACATCACCACCGGCCAGACCCGATTGCGCGGCGCGGCTGCCGCGTGCCACTTCGCTGACCAGCACGCCGTTGATGCCGGCTTGGCGCAGCGATTCGGGCAGGTCGGCGAAGGTGGCGCCGCTCAGGCGCGGATCCAGCGTGTCGCCGGCTACTGCGCGCGGTTGTTCCTTCAAAGTGGCCTTGAGCTGCAACGGCTTGCCGTCGCGGCGCACTTCCAGATCGACCGTGCGGCCTACCGTGGAGAGGCCTTCAAAGTTGTGCAGAGCCTGTGCGCTGTCCACGCGCTGGCCGTTGATCGCAGTGACCACGTCGCCGGCCTTGACCCCGGCCGCTGCTGCGCCGGAACCGGCCAGTACGCGCGTCACCAAGGCGCCGCGGGCTTCTTCCAGGCCCAAGCCCTGGGCGATCTGCGGAGTGAGGTTCTGGGTTTCCACGCCCAGCGTGCCGCGCACCACCACGCCCTTGGTGATCAGCTGCTCGACCACGTCGCGGGCAAGATTGGACGGAATGGCCAGGCCCAGGCCGATGTTGCCGGCCATGCTGCCCTGCGGGTTGTAGCTGGCGGTATTGATGCCGACCAGCTGGCCGTTGAGGTTGACCAGTGCGCCGCCCGAATTGCCCGGGTTGATCGAGGCGTCGGTCTGGATGAAGTTCTGGTAGCCCAGCCCGCGGATGCCGCTGCGGCCAACCGCCGAGACGATGCCCGAGGTGACGGTCTGGCTGAAGCCGAACGGGTTGCCGATCGCCACCACGAAGTCGCCGACGCGCAGCTGGTCGCTATTGCCCAGCGGCAGCGCGGTGAGCTTGTCGGCGGGGATGCGGATCAGGGCGATGTCGGTGTCGCGGTCAGAGCCGAGAAACTCGGCCTTGACCGTGCGGCCGTCGGCCAGGGTGACCTGCACGTCGTCGGCGTTCTCGACCACGTGGTGGTTGGTGAGCACATAACCGCGCGCTGCATCGATGATCACGCCCGAGCCCAGCGACTCGTTGATGCGCTCCTGCGGCACCTGCGGGAACAGGCGGCGGAAGAACGGGTCGTCGAAATAGGGGTTGCGTACCCGCACCACCTGTTTGGTATTGACGCTGACCACGGCCGGCATGGCCTGTTCCAGCATCGGCGCCAGCGACGGCACCGCCTGCCCGGCGACCGCGGACGGTAGCGCAGCGCTGGTGGGCAGTGCCGTGCTCAGCGAGGCGGCATCGGCGCGGTTGTCCAGGTGGGCATTGATGGCGGAGACGGTGAAGCCGCCAAAGGCGGCGGCCAGGGCCAGGGTCAGCAGGGTCGGGATAGGTCGCATTGCCGGGGGTTCCATGCGTGGGTGCCCGAGGGCGGCACCGGGGTGGGGCGGGTTGCTGAACACGAGTGTGGCGGGGGGCAGCTAAATCGGCAATGAAACTTCTGCATTGCCGCAATCCCAAGAGCCTCAAGCCCTGCACGGAATGCAATAGAGAAGACGTACATTTTTCGTTTGACATCACCCTGTGGGTGGGTAAGCTTGATCGGGTCATCACCCACTAGATGTTGGGTTGATGTGAAAAACGTCCCCAAGCAGTAGGGTTTGGTGCTTGGGGTGCAAGCACCCCAACGGAAGGCGTGCAATGACCGCGACAGTGATGCAGAAAACCGGAAATCTCCGGAATCCCCTCATCCCGCCGACAGGCGCGTAATCACGCGCCTGCGCGTCGTTGTCTTTGCTGCCCGGCCTGTTTGGGAAAAGAAAATCGCACCGCAAGGTGCCCCAGGAGAGTTTCCACAATCATGAGTACGGTGCGTCTGGAAGTGGTCAGCAATCAAACCAAGTCGGACATGATCCCTCTGCAACCTGCCTCGCAGGACATCTGGGAAAAGAAGTACCGCCTCACGACCAAGGCGGGCGAAGCGCTGGATGCCGATATCGACGGCACCTACCTGCGTGTGGCCCGTGCCTTGGCTGACGCCGAGGCTACCGACGACAAGCGTGCCTACTGGTATGAGCGTTTTGCCTGGGCCCTGCGCCGCGGCGCGATCCCGGCTGGCCGCATCACTTCCAATGCCGGCGCGCAGCAGCATAAGCCGGCAACCAGCACCATCAACTGCACCGTGTCGGGCACCATCACCGACTCGATGGACGGCATCCTGGAGAAGGTCCACGAAGCGGGCCTGACCCTGAAGGCCGGCTGCGGTATCGGTTACGAGTTCAGCACCCTGCGTCCGCGCGGTGCCTTCGTCGCCGGCGCTGGCGCCTACACCTCCGGGCCGATGTCCTTCATGGATATCTACGACAAGATGTGCTTCACCGTGTCCTCGGCCGGTGGCCGTCGTGGCGCGCAGATGGGCACCTTTGACGTATCCCACCCGGACGTTAAGGACTTCATCCGCGCCAAGCGCGAAGACGGCCGCCTGCGCCAGTTCAACCTGTCGTTGCTGATCACCGACGGCTTCATGGAAGCCGTCAACACCGACGCCGACTGGCAGCTGGTGTTCCCGATCAACACCAAGGAACAGGCCGAGCTGGACCCGTCCAGCGGTGAGGAAGTGGTGTGGCGCGATTGGCCCACCCACGAAAACTACATCGTCCGCGATGACGGCCTGGTGGCCTGCAAGGTGTATGGCCACATCCGTGCCCGTCACCTGTGGGACATGATCATGGTCTCCACCTATGACTACGCCGAGCCGGGTTTCATCCTGATCGACCGCGTCAACGAGATGAACAACAACTGGTGGTGCGAAAACATCCGCGCAACCAACCCCTGCGGCGAGCAGCCGCTGCCGCCGTATGGCGCCTGCCTGCTGGGCTCGGTGAACCTGACCAAGTTCGTGCGTGACCCGTTCACCGACAAGGCCTCGTTCGATTGGGACGAGTACAAGGAAGTGGTGCGCGTGTTCACCCGCATGCTCGATAACGTGGTCGAAGTGAACGGCCTGCCGCTGGAACAGCAGCGCAACGAGATCATGCGCAAGCGCCGCCACGGCATGGGCTTCCTCGGCCTGGGCAGTACCATGACCATGCTGCAGATGAAGTACGGCAGCACCGAATCCTGCGAGTTCACCGAAGCCATCGCCCGCGACATGGCCGTGGCTGGCTGGGAAACCGGCCTGGAGCTGGCCCGTGAGAAGGGCGCCGCCCCGATCATGGAAGAGCAGTTCCCGGTTACGGCCGCGATGCTGCGCCAGCGCCCGGAAATGAAGAAGGACGGCTGGAAGCTCGGCCAGAAGATCGCCGGCAAGGTGCTGCACGCCCGCTACAGCCGCTACATGCAGCGCGTGGCCACGGTGGCCCCGGAGCTGGTGGAAGAACTGGCCACGGTCGGTTCGCGCTTCACCCACCACAGCTCCATCGCCCCGACCGGCACCATCAGCCTGTCGCTGGCCAACAACGCCTCCAACGGCATCGAGCCCTCGTTCGCGCACCATTACAGCCGTAATGTGATCCGCGAAGGCAAGAAGTCCAAGGAAAAGGTGGACGTGTTCTCGTTCGAGCTGCTGGCCTACCGCCAGCTGGTCAACGACAAGGCCATGCCGTTCTCCGACGAGGCTGACGCCAAGCTGCCGGACTACTTCATCAGCGCCGACGACATCTCGCCCAAGGAACATGTGGACGTGCAGGCCGCCGCGCAGAAGTGGGTGGACAGCTCGATTTCCAAGACCGCCAACGTACCGACCGATTACCCGTACGAGCAGTTCAAGGATATCTACCGCTACGCCCACGAGCAGGGCCTGAAGGGCTGCACCACCTTCCGTTTCAACCCGGCTGCCTTCCAGGGCGTGCTGGTCAAGGAAGCGGATCTGGAGAACACCACCTACCGTTTCGAGCTGGAAGACGGCCAGACGGTGGAGGTCAAGGGCAACGAACAGATCGAGTACGACGGCGAAATGCACACCGCCGCCAACCTGTTCGACGCCCTCAAAGAAGGCTATTACGGCAAGTTCTAAGTGCCTTCATCGCCCTCCCGGCCGCGCGCTGGGAGGGCATGACGGTGGCTTCGTCGCCACCTTCATGTTGCGCGCTTGTTTCACGTTGCATCGGCTTCGATATAGCATCGCCACATTACAGACCCGATGCCCTTAGGAGGGCTTTATGAGCAATGGTAATGGTGTGACCGCGACCGTAACCCAGGTTGCCGAGAACGTGAAAGAAACCGTCAAGGAAACCGTCGCCCACGCGGGCGAGAGCATCGCGGCAACCGCCAGCGACGCCGTGGTTGCAGTGAAGGCCACTGCAAAGAAGGTTGAGGCTGGCGCCAAGAAGCAGGTCGTCAAGGTCAAGAAGGCCGTCAAGAAGGCTGAAAAGGCCGTCAAGAAGGCTGAGAAGGTCGTCGCCAAGAAAGCCAGCGCGGCAAAGAAAGAAGTAAAGAAGAAGGTTGCCTCCGTCCGCCAGAAGCTGGAAGCCGCCAAGGCCAGCGCCACGGCTGAAGCCACCGAGCTGAAGAAGAAGGGCGCCGGCAAGCGCGCAGCGACCAAGAAGGCCATTGCCAAGGTCGAGAAGAAGGCGGCTACCAAGGTCGCCTCGGCCAAAAAGACGGTGAAGGCTGCCGAGAAGAAGGTCGCCAAGGCCGTCAGCAAGAAGGCTGCTGCCGCCAAGAAGTCGGTGAAGGCCACCGAGAAGAAGATTGCCAAGGCTGTCGTCAAGAAGACCGCCGCTGCCAAGAAGGCAGTGAAGAAGGTCGAAAAGAAGGCTGCCAAGAAGGTCGCGGCCGTCAAGAAGACGGTGAAGGCCACTGAAAAGAAGGTCGCCAAGAAGGTTGCCAAGAAAGTAGCCGTCAGCAAGAAGACGGTTGCCAAGAAGGTTGCCCTGACCAAGAAGACCGTGGCCAAGAAGGCCGCCACCGCAAAGAAGACGGTTGCCAAGAAAGCAGCCAGCGCCAAGAAGACGGTTGCCAAGAAGGCCGCCGCAGTGAAAAAGGCCGTCAAGAAGGCCACCCGCAAGTAAGCCGCACCGCGCGCCCCGTCCCACAGGGACGGGGTTGCCGCCACCTGCATCGCAGCACCACAACGTATAACCAGGATTCGCACCATGGCCGTCAAGATCGACAAGAAAATCAAGGGTTACTCCGTCGTCACTCCGGACGACAAAGCCCGTGAAGCAGCCGCGGCAAAGGCCACGGTCACACCGGCCCAGGACGAATCCCCGATCGACAACATCGTGCACATGCACGAGCGCATCGAGCGCCCGGAAGTGCTGATCGGCAGCACCTACAAGATCAAATCACCGCTGGTGGAGCACGCTTTTTACGTGACCATCAACGACATCGTGCTCAACCAGGACACCGAGCACGAGCTGCGCCGCCCGTTCGAGATCTTCATCAACTCCAAGTCGATGGAGCATTTCCAGTGGATCGTCGCACTGACCCGCATCATGTCCGCCGTGTTCCGCAAGGGCGGTGACGTCACCTTCATCGTTGACGAAATGAAGGCCGTATTCGACCCCAAGGGCGGCTACTTCAAAGCCGGCGGCGTGTACATGCCGTCGCTGGTGGCCGAGCTCGGCTCCATCGTCGAAGAGCACATGAAGTCGATCGGCCTGCTGCACGACCCGGAAATGAGCGCCCACCAGCGCGCCCTGATCGCCGAGAAGCGCAAGCAGTTCGAAGAACGCTCAAAAAAAAACAGTGAAGTAACTGCAGCGCCGGCGCAAAGCGCCGCGCTCGCTCCCTCCCTTTCGCAAAGCGAAGGGGAGGGCCGGGGAGGGGTAGCTCTTGAAGTTGCCGTTGCCTCCGAAGCCGACTCCGAAAGCGCCGACAACGGCAGCTTCCCGGCCGCAGCCACCATGTGCCACAAGTGCAACACCAAGGCGCTGGTGATCATGGACGGCTGCCAGACTTGCTTGAATTGTGGGTATAGCAAGTGCGGATAAGTGCATCCGCTAAATATATTGGATTCATTTGTCGACTCCCCGTAATTTAGTGCCAGGCTAAATTAGAGGTTTCCGGCTCGTGGAACTGGCGAAACTCGGCGGGCGTAAGCCCGCCAAGGCTGTCGTGAGGGATCTCGGTGTTGTAGTCGGCTAGCCACTGCTCCGCCTGTTCGCGTACTTCGTTGAGATTACGGAAGACGTGCATATCCAGCACGCCACGTCGGAAGCTGCCATTGAAGCGTTCGATGAAGCCGTTCTGCATCGGCCGTCCTGGCTCGATGAAATCCAGCGCGGTGTTCTTGCGCTCAGCCCATTCCGCCAACGCCAAGGCGATGAACTCGGGGCCGTTGTCCAGGCGAAGCTTTGCGGGATAGCCGCGCCACGCCGCAATTCGTTCCAAAGTGCGGATGACCCGCGTAGCCGGTAAATTCAGATCAACTTCGATGGCCAAAGCCTCGCGGCTGAAATCGTCGATTACGTTGAATGTCCGGAACCTTCGCCCATCCCAAAGCGCGTCGGACATGAAGTCGATCGACCAACTGCCGTTGATCTGCTCGCCGGCCACCAACGGCATCGGGTGCCGGTTTGGAAGACGCTTCTTTCCTCGCCGACGCTGATTCAGCTTCATCAGGCAGTACACACGCCAGACACGCTTGTGATTCCAGACCAAACCGCGGCGACGAATCAGTAGAAACAGCTTACCGAAGCCGCGCTCCGGAAAACGCTCACAGAGCTCGGCCAATAGCGCGATCACCTCTTCGTCCCGATCCGGTCGATGGCGGTAGCGTGCCGTCGACCGTGGCATCCCAATCGCCGCACAGGCCCGGCGTTCGCTCCAGCCGTGGCGGTCCTGCAGCCAGGCCAAGAGCGGGCGCTTATGCGCCGGGTCTAAAGCTTTTTTGCAATCAGATCCTTCAGCGCATGATTCTCCATCGCCAGTTCGGCGTACATCCGCTTGAGCTTTGCGTGCTCAGCTTCAACGTCCCGCAACCGCTGCACGTCCGAAGCTTCCATGCCGCCGTACTTGGACTTCCAGACGTAGTAAGTCGCATCGGAAATGCCAAGTTCACGGCAGACATCCTTGACCTGCCTTCCAGCCTCAACCTGCTTCAACGTCGTAACGATCTGACTCTCGGTGAATTTGCTCTTGCGCATCAGTGGTCTCCTTGGGGCTAGATTGCCCGGAGACCTCTAAGAATGCCTGGATCAAGTTTACGGGCAGGCGACAAGTTTCCCCAGCTTCGTCAAAGTGAACCGCATCAGGATCACGGCCGAGTTTCGCTCCGCCTTTCTGCTGCTTCAGTAGCGAAATTCCCGCTTTCGTCGGACGGGCGCGCGGCGAGCGGAAGATGCATGCCACGCTGCGCCTGGTCATCCCGCCGAGTACCTCACCATGCTGCTGCTCACCTTGCCTTTGCTTGCTGCCGGAGTTGTTGGCGCCGCGCCGACGGTCAATCCGCTCTATGACCAGATATTCCAGGCGGATACACAGCTGTTCACAGCGGCATTTGAAGCGTGCGATGCCGCCAAAGCCGCGGCCATGACCACGCAGGACATGGAGTTCTTTCACGATGAGGGCGGTAAATCTGCCAGCAATCGTGCCGATTTCCAGCACTCCATCGCGACCATGTGTGATGACCAGCGCGCAGGCGTGCGGCCAAGGCTACGACGGGCGTTGGTAAAGGAATCCCTGCAGGTGTTCCCGATGCAGCAGGACCGTGCCCTGGAGATGGGCGACCATCGTTTCTATCAGCGGGTCGGAAGCGGCCCCGAGCGCCTTACCGGCGAAGCTCGATTCGTACATCTCTGGCGCCGTGTGGAGGGGCGCTGGGAGTTGGAGCGTGTGATCAGCTATGACCATCACGGCGTCAAGGAGAAGTCGGGACAGGAAGACTAGTGGAGAAGACGCAGGGCTTCGCGTTCGAGGTGCACACAGGTTCTTCCAACTATCCGTGACGTTGTCGCAGACGCTGCGTTTTTGCTTCCTGCATCAACGGATAAGCAACCAACGCTGCGCCCCCAACATCACACCAGCTTGCGCACCTGTGTATCCGACGGTGCCAGTAGCGCTCCGTCCTTTCCTTGTGGCCGCATCAATGGAACCGGCTTGCCAGTGCGGTTGTCGAGCAGCTGCGAGTGGCGTTCGCCGCGCTGGTAGAGATGCTGTTCGCCCCACTGGCGCAGGGCGACCAGGATAGGGAACAGGCTCTCGCCTTTGGGTGTGAGCACGTACTCCTGATAGGCGGTGCCGTCCGATGCGGCATGCAGCTGCAGGATGTCCGCGTCCACCAGCTTGCGCAGGCGGTCGGTGAGGATGTTGCGGGCCACGCCCAGGCTGCGCTGGAAGTCGCCGAAGCGGCGCACACCATCGAATGCGTCGCGCAGGATGAGCAGCGACCAGCGGTCGCCGACAAGGTCGAGGCTGCGTGCCACCGGGCAGGGTGAGTCGTGTTCTGGGCTGCGACGGGACATGGCGGCTCCTGTGGATGCATCCATTGTAGTTGCATTTTAAAACCGCAGTCCGCTAGCATTCATCTGGTTGCTATTTGCAACTGGATTGGATCCGGCATGAATCTGCCATTGGAAGTATCCCCGGTACGCAGCGAGGCGATCGCAGCGCCTGCGGGCAATTCGATGCCTGCAGGATTGGTGTGGCTGTTCGCCATCGCCAGCGGGCTGTGCGTGGCCAATGTGTATTACGCGCAGCCGCTGCTGGACTTGCTCGCCGCATCGTTGGGCATCAGTCTGGCCGCCGTTGGCAGCGTGGTGACTGCAACGCAGGTTGGCAGTGCTTTGGCCTTGTTGTTACTGGTGCCATTGGGCGACAGAGTTGAGCGACGCCGCTTGATGTTGGTCCAGCTGCTGGCCTTGGTGGTCGCACTGCTGTGGGTGGCATGGGCGCAATCGCCGTGGCTGCTGTTGGCGGGCATGCTGGTGGTTGGCTTGCTCGGCACGGCGATGACCCAGGGCCTGATCGCTTATGCAGCCAGCGCCGCCGGCGATGGTGAGCGCGGGCGGGTAGTGGGCGCAGCGCAGGCGGGTGTGTTCATTGGCCTGCTGATGGCGCGGGTGGTCGCTGGTGGTGTTGCTGGCCTGGGCGGCTGGCGCAGCGTCTACATCGTCGCGGCGCTGACGATGCTGCTGCTGGCTGGGCTCCTCTACCGCAAGCTTCCGCGCTTGCCTGCGAGCGCAGTAACAGTGAGTTACGTGCAGCTGATTGCGTCGATGGCGCGGTTGCTGCAGCAGGACAGGGTGCTGCAGATCCGTGGAATGTTGGCATTGCTGATGTTCGCGGCGTTCAACATCTTCTGGAGCGCGCTGGTGTTGCCGCTGAGTGCGCCGCCTTACGGCTACTCGCACACGGCTATTGGTGCATTCGGGCTGGTCGGCGTGATCGGTGCGTTGGGTGCCACTGGAGCGGGCCGATGGGTCGACCGCGGGCGAGGTCAAACCGTCACCGCGATGGCTTTGTTGGTGCTGCTGCTGGCGTGGTGGCCGCTGTCATTGATGTCGCAGTCACTATTGGCATTGGCGGTAGGCATCGTGCTCTTGGATCTGGGCGGGCAGGCGCTGCATGTCAGCAACCAGAGCATGATTCTCCGCGAGCGGCCTCAGGCACATAGCCGATTGGTCGGGCTGTACATGCTGTTCTATGCGATAGGTAGCGGGGTTGGTGCGATTGCCACCACGGCAACCTACGCACGCGCAGGCTGGAGTGGTGTCTGTCTGTTGGGTGCGGCGACTTGTGGCGTTGCCGGAGTGTTCTGGCTTGTCACTCGGCGCTCCATGCCTGAGCAGCTGCGGTAGCGAACAGCTTCACTCGATAGGTGGATGCAGTGGCCCGGGCGCGCGACGCCTACCCGGGCCACCAGAGCGATGCTTCGGTGCATCAGTCGGCATGTTGGAGTGAGTGGTATCGACCTCAGTTGCCAACACCGATCTGCTTCATGAAAGCGGCGTTGTCCCAGTACAGGAATTCCTCCGTCATCTGCCCCTGTGCATTCCAGTGCCCAATAGTGACCATTGGCAGGCGGTACTTCTTGTTGGTGGGTTGGATCACGGTGCCGTCGGCCAGCACCATTGGTTTGCTGAAGGTGCCTTCGATGAAGCCGGCGACGGCCGTCCACTCGGCATTGGCCGAGCCGAAGCGCACCGGGTGCTCGGTGATACGGTTGTCGGGGGCGAACGTCCACATGAAATCCAGCTCCTTGATGTGGTCAGGCAAGCCGGTGGTGGTGTGGCCGTCCGGGTAGTGCACGACGATGTCCTTGGCGTGGCTCAGGTGCAGGTCATCCCATTGCTGCTTTGTATAGACGCGGAAATCCAGGTCGTCGAAGGTGGCAAGGTTCCTGGCCAGGGCTGGCGGCATTGCTTGCACTACTGGCGTTGCTTCGCCCACTTTGCTGGCAGGCCAGCTATTGGTCGGAGGATCTGCGGCATATGCGGTGCCAGTCGCGGCGAGTGCTACGGACAAGGAAAACGAGATTCTCTTGGTGGCATTCATTGAACGACTCCTGCGAGGTGTGCGCTGACGTAGCGACGTTCGTGGTGTTCCAGCCGTTGCCGAGAAAGTCGGCCGGGCAGGTTGGAAGCAGGGGAAGAATGAGCCGCATCTGGTTCCAAAGGTGTGAAGCGTGAGCGGCGTCGGATGTCGGCTTTCCCAGCCGCTTCTAGTATTGCTACGGTTACCAGCTCACGCGCTCAGTTGCAGGTGCAAAAAGCTACAATCGGCCGATTCCCACTGCGTGATCGGGAACTACATGGATGCAACGTACTGATTACCTGGGGTGGAAAATGAAAGTCCGAATTTTGGGAGTGTCGCTGCTTGTGGGCCTGTTGCTGGGTTGCAAGCAGGTGCCGGCAGGCGATGCAGAGGGCACCACTGCCGTGGCGCCGACGGCCGAGTCGCCGACCAAGGCCGGCGCAGGTTCCGATGACGGGATCGTGGACACCGAATCGTCCCCTTATGAAGAAGGGGATCCCGAGGGTGATGCACCTACGCCGGCGGCGTTCGACCATGAGCCAAGCTGCGAGGAAGCCCCGCTGGCGACGCATTTCTTCACCCTGGTGGGTGGCAATACCGTGGATAACTGCGGCCGCGCTGATGCCAAGGTGACGGCGGCATTCGATGCGCTGCTGAAGGACGCTGCCCCGCACGACCGCGCTGATCCGGATATGCCGTCGCTACGTGAGCGGCTGCTCAGCGGCCCCAGTGCACCGGGCGTGCCGAAGATACTGGGGAGCGAAACCTGGTGGTATTACACGGCCTGCCAGGCGCATCAGTGCGATACGCACCAGCTGGCGATGCTCTATCAGCCCGAGCAGGCACGCTTGGTTGGCCGGCTGGTTTCGCATTGCAAGGCGGTTTGGTTGGGCAACCCCACCGCCGAGCAACGTGCGCTCATCGACGAAACCCGGCCGCTGGATCCTGCACTGCTGAAGGACGACGGCACCTGCGAGGAAGCGGAGTAAGTGCTGTCGCCCGCACTGCGTTGACGCGTGGATCGCGGCCCGCTGTGCTCAGTTGAAGGGCTTCTCGAAGCTGCCATCCTCAAGGCTGGGCACCAGCAGGCGCAGTGCAGCCACACGTGCCTCGCTGCAGAACTGGCGGTTGGCCTTGATCTGCGCTTCGTGGAAGCCGACGCCTACGATTTCCTGGATCATCGGGTCCTGCTGGTACTGCGCCTGCAAGGCATCCATGGCCTTTGCCTTGTCCACGGCAACGCCACAGGCGCTTGCCGCGGCGATGCGCGACCAGGCGAACTGCAGGTTCGGGTCCCAGCCCATCGCGTCCGCGCCGGTGAAGCCATTGTCATAGTGGTACTCATAGACGTTGGCCTTGATCTTGTGGGCGCTCATGCCACCGCTGCCTTTGTAGGAGCCATAGTCGGCAGCCAACAGGGTGGGCGATGCGAGCAGTGTGATCAGTGCGACGGTCAATGTCGTCTTCATTGGAACTCCTTGGATTTCGATGGGAGATGATACTGGGCGCTTTCCAGTGCGCGGCACGTACGCCCGCGTGATATAGCGGCCAGCGCAGTGGTTTCTTTAACGCACGAGGCTGCAACGCCTGGGTGGCGGCATTGCAGTGCCGTCAGCGTCATGCGAAGGCTTTATCATGCGCGGCCAGGCACAGGGAGATGTGATGTGATCAAGCAGATGCGCGTAGCGGAGATTGGCGTGCCGTGGTCAGCCGTGCGGCATGCATCGGCGGCAGAGAGGGGCGCGGCATGAAGTTTGCGCTGATCCTGCTCCTTTGTATGGCGCAGGCGGGAATGAGCACTGCTGCTGTGCCGGAGGCTGTTGCTGCTACCAGGATTGAGTTGACTGCGGCGTCATCTGCCGTCGCTGCCGCGGTGATTGTGCCAGCGGCCACCGCTGCGGTTGCGCCGTCGCATGACGCCGATGCAGAGCAGCGCCGGGACAAGGGCAAAGGCGTACTGTTCCTGGTGGCGTGTTTTGTGGTGATCTTCCTCCTGATCGGATGGTTGGCCACCCACCTGTCACGGGAAAAACAGCAGGAGCCAACGCCGGCGCTGCCACGTGTTCCGGTACGGATGCATTGGTATGACGGCACCCAGTTGCCGATAGCGGACTGGGAGCGCATCAGCGAGGACGCTCCGGCAGGGATGGATGCAGAAGGCATGCATATCCATCGCACGTCGGCGGCAAAGGAGTGGCTGGAAGCCCTGAATCAGCGGCTCGGCGAGCACTACCGGATTACCGAGTCCGCTGATTTTCTGCTGCTGTCGAACCTGATGGATCGGCCCGGCGAGGTATTTCTTGCAAGCTGCCAGCGCCTGCTGTCGCGCATCAACCGCAGCCTGGGTGAACTTGCCGTCGAACAGAACCAGGGCAAGCATGTGGTTATGGTGTTCGCGGATCAGGAGGACTATTACGCCTATGTGTCGCACTACTACCCAGACGATGGCGAGTACGCGATGTCATCGGGCATGTTCATCAAGGCCGGTTACGGCCACTTTGTGATGCCGCTGGAGATCATCGACTCGATGGAGCCGGTTATCGCCCATGAGCTTACCCATTGCCTGCTGCAGCATCTGCCGATTCCGGCCTGGTTGAACGAGGGTTTGGCGGTGAATACCGAGCACACCTTGTATCCGCAACTTGCGGCACCGGGCGCGCAGATGTACTACCCGCATGAGATCGCCGCCCAGCATGCAGCTTACTGGAATGAGCAGAGCATCCAGGCGTTCTGGTCGGGCAAATCATTTCTGGCTGCGGACGATGGCAACCGGCTGTCCTACGATCTTGCCAAGAAGATCACTGCGCTCGCGGCAGGGGATGAGCGCGCATTCCGTGCGTTCGTGGTGGCGGCGCAGATGAGTGATGGTGGCCTGGCAGCAGAGCAGCATCTTGGCTATCCCATCCAGAACCTGCTTGAAGCGGTGTTGGGCGAGGGCGAGTGGACGCCGAAGCCGGATGCGTGGATGCAAGGCGTTGAGCGCGGGCAGTTCTAGGCAGGCTGTCAGTCGAGAAGCTGATACTGGTTCCTGCTGATCCGTTTTACGCGGATGAATTCGTAGTCGTCTGGGGTGCTTACTTCGACCGTTTCCTTGATCCAGTCTTCGGAATACGCCAAGCCTGATTCTCGCTGGAAGCTTGGGTTCCAGGAAATCTCATAGATAGGCTGATCGCAATCAGGGACGTAGCGCACACTGAACACGATCAACAAAGCCTGCGTGAGGGCTATGCGGTTGGCGTGCTTCCAGAACTCTGGATGCCTTGCCGCGGAAACCGCCGATGCAAAGGCCACAGCACATGGGATCTCCGCCGTTGCGTCGTCGATGGTCAGCTGGGCGGCCGCCAGCTTGCGTTCCATGGGGTAGGCGTCAACGTATTCGACGAAGACCAGGGTGGACCCATGCTGGAATTCGCAGATCTCTGGAGTGCGCCCGGTCCAATGGCCAAGCATGTTCTGCGGTAGAAGCGAGATGGTCATTTAGCTTGGTTCCAGTTGGGAGCGGTTGCTGCGGGAGTGCTGCAGCCCGTATGCCGGAGAGAAGCCATAGTCGCTCCGATGCCATCGGATTTTCATCCTTTGTGGGAGCGACGTCAGTCGCGAAGCCGGAAAACAGCACGCATGCGCCGGGCTGTGCAATTGCAGGGACACATGGCGTATGGAGCTTTGGCTTCGCGGCTCACGCCGCTCCTACAAGAGCGTTGCGAAGCTCCGCTTTGGGAATGCCGCGCGGAGCTTTGTTGTCAGCCTGCAGCGTTATAGGGCGGGTAGTCGATGTAACCCTTGCCATTGCCGCCGTAGAAGGTGGTCGGGTCGGCCTTGGCAAGCGGGTAACCATTGCGCAGGCGTTCGACCAGGTCCGGATTGCTGATGAACGGTACGCCGAAGCCGACCAGGTCGATCTGGCCTTCGTTGATCAGCTGCTGGGCTGAGTCGCGGTTCAGTCCACCGGCAAGAATCAAGGTGGTTTCCGCCAGCTTGCTCTTGATGGTCTTGAGCAGCGTGTTGAAGCCGGCCTGACCTGGCTCGCTGCTTGAGTAACCGGCCTGGTTCATCAGATGCACGAAGCTCAGCTTGCGCTCGCCGATGGCCTGGGCAAGCGCGGTATACGTCTCATCGGTCTGCGGGTAGGCCGGCATGTCGAAGATGTTGCCGTATGGCGAGAGGCGGATGCCGGTGCGGTCAGCGCCAATGCGCGCGACGATGGCGTCGATCACTTCCAGCGTGAAGCGGATGCGGTTCTCCAGCGTGTCGGCCGAGTATTGATCGCTGCGATCATTGACCAGCGGATTGAGGAACTGCTCGTGCAGGTAGCCGTTGGCGCCGTGGATTTCCACGCCGTCAAAGCCCGCATCAATCGCGTTCTGTGCGGCCTGGGCAAAGTCGTTCACCACCCGTGCCACTTCTTCGGTGCTCAGCTGGCGCGGCGCCGGCGGATCGACCATGCCGGGCTCGCCCTGTTCGGTGTAACCAAAGGCCTTGGAATTGGCGGGCTGCTTGCTGCTGGCACTGACCGGCGCACGGCCATCCTCCTGGATGGACGGGTGCGACATGCGACCGACATGCCACAGCTGCGCGACGATCTTGCCGCCGAGCGCGTGCACCGAGTTGGTGGTCAGGCGCCAGCCTTCGATCTGCTCCGGCGTATAGATGCCCGGATTGAACAGGTAGCCCTGGCCTTCGCGCGAGATCGGCGTGCCTTCGCTGACGATCAGCCCGGTGCTGGCGCGTTGGGCGTAGTACAGCGCCACGCGCTCGTCGGCGATGTCGTCCGGCGCGCGCGAGCGGGTCATCGGTGCCATGACGATACGGTTGGAAAGGGTGGTTCCAGCAAGCTTGTACGGTTCGAAAAGCGAAGTCATTTCGGTGTTCCAGGGAAAGCGATTGGGGGAGGGCATGGCCTGATGGCGGCGCATGACGGCTGCGGCCGGCAGCTGCCAAGCCGCTGACCCCCAAGACATGGGCATGGGCGTGTGTGCTCACAACGCGCTGAGATGGAAAGCAGAGTTGCGGTTTGCGGAATGCTCCAGGTGTTGGCCGGAATCGCGGTGGCAGCAGAAGGTTGATTGCCAGATGAGGCGGTCCTCGTCTTTTGTGGGAGCGGCGTCGGCCGCGAAGCCGGTAGGCCCAAAGCGACCGGCACCAAGGGATTACAGAATTTCTGTCAGCGGGAATTGGGCCGACTTCGCGGCTGACGCCGCTCCCACAAGAGCGGGGAGGGGGGCCGTGCCCAGTCTTCGACTTGAGATTGGCGTGCCAGCAACGCCCGCCCCGCTTTGAGCTAGCATCAGCGCAACCGGGAGCCAGGGACTGCCAAGCATGAAGATCGCCGTGATGTGCAGTCTGTTGTTGGTCATGTGGCTGCTGTTGGGCAGCACGCCCGTGTTGGCCGCCCCTGGCAAATTGCTGGAGGCCACGCAAACCGACGGCGCACCTGCCGGTACCAAGGCGTGGCGAATTCGTTACGAAACCACCGACGTCAACGGCCGCCCCACCCAATCAACCGGGGTGTTGGTTGCGCCCGATGGACCAAGCCCGGTGCAAGGACGCGACGTCGTGGCATGGGCGCATGGCACGGTAGGCATCGATGCCGCCTGTACCCCGATTCGCACGCTGGATCAGATCCCCGGGCTGGCCGACATGCTGGCGCGTGGTTGGGTGGTAGTGGCCAGTGACTATCCGGGGCTGGGTACGCGTGGACCGCATGCGTATCTGGCCGGCGACGCCACCGCAGCGGCCGTGCTGGATTCGGTACGTGCTGCTACCGCGCTGTCTGCCGCCGGTGCCAGCCGCAGCTTTGCGGTGTGGGGGCATTCGCAGGGCGGGCATGCGGCGCTGTTCAGTGCGCAGCGGGTGCGCGCCTATGCGCCGGACCTGCAATTGAAGGGCGTCGTCGCGGTATCACCGCCTACCGATCTGGTGGCGAACATGCAGCACGCCGACGCCACCGTTCGTGGCCTGTTGACTGCATTTACCGCGCGCAGCTGGTCCAAGGTCTACGGTGCCGATCTGTCCACCATCGCCAACAAGACCACGCAAGGTGTGATTGATCGCGCCACCAGTGGTTGCGAAGGCGATCCGTTTTCCGCCGCTGCGCTGGTCCGCTTGGTTCGCCTGCGTGCGCGGCTGGGCAGTTTGGATCTGAGCCGGCGTGCGCCCTGGGACGGATTGATGGCGCGCAATTCCATCACCGCGCTGCCAGCCGGCAGCGCACCGCTGCTGCTGGTGCAGTCCGATGCTGACGGCTTGATTGCCACGCCGGTGACGCAGGCGTTCTTCGAGCAGAGCTGCAAGCGTGGTGCAATCGCAGGCTATCTGCGGCTGCCGGACACCGGTCATGCCAATACGGCGATTGTCTCGGCGGATCAGGCCATCGCCTGGATCGCTGCGCGCTTCAGCGGGCAGCCGGCACCCAGCGACTGTGGCTTGGCGATGAAGGCCAGTGCCGGCAGCGGGTAAGAGATGGACTGTTGTTCATCGATCGCATGGGTTGAACGGTTTGTCATGGCAGCGTGACATCGCGCTGCGGTTTCGATCACGGAGGTTTCGCCATGTCGCTGCTGCTCTACGGTCATCCGTTCTCCTCGTATACGCAGAAAGTGCTGATCGCGCTGTATGAGAACGCCATCGTCTTCGAATTCCGCCTGCTCGGGCCAGACACGCCTGAATACATAGGCCAATGGCTGCAGCGCTGGCCGCTGGGAAAGTTTCCATTGCTGCTCGACGGCGACCGCAGCGTTGTGGAGACCAGCATCATCATCGAGTACCTGCAGCTCAAGCACGCCGGGCCGCTGCGGCTGCTGCCCGAAGATCCGCTGCAGGCGCTGGACGTGCGCTTCCATGACCGCTTCTTCGACCTGCATGTGATGAGCCCGGTACAGCACGCCGTGGGTGGCGCCTTGAGTGGCGATGATGGCAAGCGCGATGAGGCGCGTGCGTTTGCGGTACAGAAGCTGGAACTGGCCTACGCCTGGTTGGAGAGCCAGTTGCCGGGTCGGCAATGGGCAGCTGGTGACAGTTTCTCGCTGGCCGACTGCGCAGCAGCACCATCGCTGTTCTACGCCGACTGGACGCACCGCATCAGTGACGACTACCCGTTGCTGCTCGACTATCGCCAGCGGTTGCTGCAACGGCCATCCTTCGCGCGTGCGGTGGATGAGGCGCGCGGCTACCGCCATCTGTTTCCGTTGGGCGCGCCTGAGCGAGATTGATTGCTCGTGAACGCGAGGGTGCTCGCTCAGGTATTCATTGCAGCGTGCAGCGCGCTGGCTACCTGTGTCAGCTAGCCAGCTTGGCCCAGCGCCCAGCCTCGCGCAGCGACACTTCGAAGCGTGCCCATTGGCGCAGCTCTGTGGCGCTGGCATGGCCAATATCACCGATGCCGTCACCGGCAACCACGGCATACACCAGGCGGTCGGCAGCAGGGCCGGACAGTGCGGGTGTCACCGATACCCGGCGCACGCTCCAGGCCCGTCCCAAGCGGCCGTTGCTATAGCAGCGGCCGGGCTCGATCAGCTCCGGGTGCAAGGCATCGCGTTCGGCGTTCTGCTTGGCCAGTTCCAGCAGCTCGGTGAGGCTCTCGTCGGTGATATCGACGAAGGAGTTGAGCTGGCCGATGGCGGCGTGGAAGTCTTCCTGGGTCAGGTCAACGTGGCGTTGCGTCGATGGCACAGCTACGGTCTGCTGGCGACGCCGATGCAGATGTACCGGGTAGCGGCGCCAGGCGAAGCAGGCATTGAACGCGACCCCGGCCAACAGGATGGCGGCGACGTTGATCGCCACCGGGGTGAGCAGATAGTGATAGCCCAGCGCATGCACATCGCTGCCGCCAATCACCGCGGCAAGCGCGGTAGCACCGCCCGGCGGGTGAATGCAGCGCAGGTAATGCATCGCGCCTACCGCCAGACCCACCGCCAGCGCGCCGGTCCAGGCCTGTTCGGGGAACATCAGCTGGCAGCTGACGCCGATGAAGGCTGATACCAGGTGGCCGGCAATCACTGCCCACGGCTGCGACAGGGCGCCATGTGGCACGGCAAACACCAGCACGGCGCTCGCTCCCATCGACGCCAGCAGAATCGCGCCACCGGCATGGTTGAAGCCGCCCGGGAAGCCCCAATGGGTGATCTGGTAGACCACGCTGATGCCGATCAGCGCGCCCAGTGCTGAGATCCACTTTTCGCCATGACTGGTCTGGTTGCGCTCGATGCTCAACCAGCTGCGCAGAGGATGCAGGGGCTTGCTGCTGGACATCATGGTGGTTGATGGACGAGGGGAGCACTATTTTGCCGGGTTTACAGCGTCGCACATGAGTCCATATGAGTTCTTTGGCCGCTTGCTGATGTGGATTTGTTTGGTCGTCATGCCGTGTTTACAGGCTACGGGACGCCAAGGAGGTAGGATGCAGCTGCCTCCCGTCTGTTCAGTTGCGTGATGATTTTTGGACCATTGATCTCATGGCCGTTCCTGTTGCTGGTGTTTGTGTTGCCGCTGGTCGGCGCCGCGGTGGCGATCGGCTTGCTTGTGCAGGCCTGGTGTTTCCATCGGCACGGCCAAGGGGGCTGGAGCAGCTTTTTCGACTGGAAGACGCGGATCAGCACTGCTTTCGTTCTGCTGGTGACGGTGTGGGTAGCGGTGCTGGTCTTCAAGCTGATTCAGTTCAAGCTGGAGTTCGACGTTGAGAAGTGGCAGCGGAGCAGCCGCGCGCAGTTCGTTCTGCAACGTGATTTCCAGTACGGCGAGTTCACCGTTCCCAAGGGCACGCTGGTAAACCGCTATGACGTATTCGACAACGGTGAGCCACAGCGGCGGCTGGGATTGCGTGGGTTGGATGCGCTGGAGTTCCCGCTGCCAGTGCAGCTGGCAGGCCTTTGGACTGATGCGATCGAGACGTCACCCGGACGCATGCGGCTGACTACCGATCAACGCATCAGCCCGGTGTATCACACCGATCCAGAGAGCGGTGACTGGGTAGTCGATCACTCGCGTCCTTTCATCGATTGCCGAGCCGGTGAGAACGCCTGGTTCCACGCACCGTTGATCGACTATGACATCCAGGCGGAGTTCCTTACCGGCGAGCCAGATGGCGCGGAAGCGCGCTTCAAACCCAGCCAATGGCAGTTCACTCATTGTGAGAGCGACTGGGTGCCGATGGAGATAAAGCCGGCCTTTGCCGAGCCGATGCCGGCGGGCGCGACACGGCAGGTGTTCACGCCGGACTGATCCATCGCAGCGGGGAGGACGGTTTTACGCAGATTTGATGCGGACCTCGGCTTATCGCCATCGTCGGTTTATGGGAGCTGCGTGAACAATTCCGCATCGCCGCGCAGCTCGCGCGGCCGCTTTCGGAAAACCCATGAAACGCTCACGTTCTTCGTTGTACTTCGCTGCACTTGTTGCCCTCACCGCCAGCGCGAATGCACTGGCCGTCGACACCAGCGGCAGCGCTGCCTTGACCAGTGACTATGTCTGGCGCGGCTCTACCCAGAGTCAGGGCGATGCCGCTGTGCAGGCGGGCTTCCGTGTAACCGGCGACAGTGGTGTGTATGCGGCTGTGTCCGGCTCCAGCGTCGAGTTTGCCCCGGAGATGCACGCCAGCAGCGAGTTGGACTTCATCGTTGGCTGGAACGGCAAGCTGGCCGACGACTGGGCATTGGATGCCAATCTGTTGCATTACCGTTACCCGGCCACGACCGTCGACCTGAACTGGACCGAGCTCAACACCACGTTGACCTGGAAGGACAATTACTGGCTGTCGATGGGCTGGTCGCCGGAGGCGCTGGGCACCACCCAGGATGGCCTGTACACCCAGCTTGGCGCGCGCCTGCCGCTGTCACCGCAGCTGCGGCTGGAAGCCGCTGCGGCTTGGTACCAGCTGCAGGATGCGGTGGGCGGTGGCTATGCACATGGCCAGGTCAGCGCGATCTGGATGGTGGTAGCCCCGGTCGAGCTGCGCCTTAGCGGCCATTTCACCGATCGGAACGCACGTGATCTGTTTGGCGACAAGGCAGCTGGAACTCGTTGGGAAGCTGCCGTGCAGGCATCGTTCTGACAATCGCCAGTCTTGCGGGAAGGCCGCTTTTGTAGGAGCGGCGTCAGCCGCGAAGCCGGCACCAATGAGCGGTCGGGTAGTCCGCGATCTTCTGGGGTGTGAGCTTCGCGACTTACGTCGCTCCCACAAGAGGGCAATATGGCTGATGCTGCGTGAGCTACATCAGCCAAATTTTAATGCGGACGGGTCATCATTTCACCGTTGATCAACCGCTGCGTGCGATCTTCCCCTTCGAATACGCAGCCTGCCCCCAGCGAAGCTCAGCGATAAATGGATGCAGGCAATAAGGGCGATGACCATGGCGGCTTCACCGCGGCTGGCCAGGAATGCCATCAACAGGCCTATGAATCCCAGGATTGAAAATGCATCAAACAGTATCCGACTGAAGCGCCAGGTGGCGGCCAGAGTCAGCAGGTACAGTGCGACTGGCAATGCCGGTGTCCGTGCGATGTAGTAAATGGTATCCACGTGCACCACACATCGTTGAGTGATTGGTGAGGAAGCATGGGCGCAGTGCGTGTGCTGTGCATGTGCTCAATGTGAAGCGAAATTGAAGCCGGAAGGCCGGTTTTCGCGAGATGAAAATGTTCTGGAAATTCAACTCAACGGTCTGTTAGCTTTCGGTTTTTCGCATGTATGGCGCAGGCCGATATTGAACGCTTCGGAGCCAATCATTTCATCGCGTGTAGTGCGTTTGAGTTTGTTGCTGGTGGTGCTGGCCTTGACTGGAAGCTGGCTCTGGCGGCAACCATTCGCAGTGGTCGCCCGCGAAGGCTGGAAGCTTTCCCGCCTACCAGCGCCAACCACAATCGTCGTACCGGTGCAGGGCATCAAGCCGCGGCAGATTGCCGATACCTTCGGCGCCCCACGCGGCCGTGACCGCAAGCACCACGGTGTGGATATCTTCGCCAAGCGCGGTACGCCGGTTGTCGCCTCCACCCAGGGCGTGGTGGCAGCGGTACGCGACAGCGGCCTGGGTGGACGCCAGGTATGGGTGATCGGGCCGGCTGGGCAACGGCACTACTACGCACATCTGCAGGACTGGCTGCCGGGGCTGGCCTATGGGCGCATCGTGCAGGCCGGCGATGTGCTGGGCTTCGTCGGTGACAGCGGCAATGCGCGCGGTACCCCGTCGCATCTGCACTATGGCATCTACGGCGGTGACGGCCCCTTCGACCCGCTACCGTTGATGCATGCAGGCCAGCCGCGCAAGCGGTAAGGTACGCCCCCTGCAAGCCGCCTTCCCGCGGCGTGGTCTGTGCTGAACGATGCTGATTGATCAATTCGACCGTGAACACCTGTGGCACCCCTATAGCGCCCTCGGCAGCCCGGTGCCGGTGCTCAAGGTTGCCCGTGCCGATGGCGTGCTGCTGCAGCTGGAAGATGGCACCCAGCTGATCGACGGCATGGCCTCGTGGTGGTGCGCCATTCATGGTTACAACCATCCGCAGCTGAACCAAGCGGTGGTTGACCAGCTGGGTCGCATGTCGCACGTGATGTTCGGCGGGCTTACCCACGAGCCGGCCATCGCCCTGGGCAAGCAGTTGCTGCAGATCGCGCCCAAGGGGCTGGATGCGATCTTCTACGCGGACTCCGGTTCGGTGTCGGTGGAAGTGGCGCTGAAGATGGCGATCCAGTACCAGGTGGCGCGCGGCAAGCCGGGCAAGTGCAATATCGCCACCACGCGCTCGGGCTATCACGGCGATACCTGGAATGCGATGTCGGTATGCGATCCGGTTACCGGCATGCATGGTTTGTTCGGTACGTCACTGCCGACGCGACGCTTCGTGCCCGCCCCGCAGACACGCTTTGGCGAGGACTGGAACCCCGCCGATATCGCGTCGCTTGTGCAGCTGTTTGCTGAAAGCGCGGATGAGCTGGCCGCCTTCATCATCGAGCCGGTGGTGCAGGGCGCGGGTGGCATGCGCTTCTACCATCCGCAGTACCTGCGCGAGCTCGCACGTTTGTGCCGTGAGCACGATGTATTGCTGATCTGCGATGAGATCGCCACCGGCTTCGGTCGCAGCGGGCGATTGTTTGCCTGTGAGCATGCAGGCATCAGCCCCAACATCCTGTGCATTGGCAAGGCATTGACCGGCGGTTACATGACCTTGGCGGCCACGCTGTGCACGCGTGAGATAGCCGACGTGATTGCCAGTGCCGAGCCGGGCGTGTTCATGCACGGCCCGACCTTCATGGCCAATCCGCTGGCGTGTGCGGTGGCGCTGGCCTCGGTGCAGCTGCTGTTGTCTCAGGATTGGCAGGGCAGGGTGGCGGCGATCGAGCGTCGACTCGAGCAGAGCCTGGCGCCTGCGCGTGCCTTGCCGCAGGTGGCCGATGTGCGTGTGCTTGGGGCAATCGGCGTGATCGAATTGAAGGCATCGTTGCGGCTGGAACGCATCCAGCAGCGGATGCTGGACCACGGCATCTGGATCCGGCCGTTTGGCCGGCTGGTCTATGTGATGCCGCCGTTTGTAATCGACGATGCACAGCTGCAACAGCTGTGCGATGCCATGGTCGCGCTGGTGGCCAGCCTGCAGGAAGAGGATATGCGCGCATGAGCGGCAAGATCGTATTTGTCAGTGGCATCGATACCGAGATCGGTAAGACGGTGGTCACCGGTTGGCTGGCACAGCAATGGGCGGCGCAGGGTGAGAGCGTGATCACCCAGAAGCTGGTGCAGACCGGCTGTGTGGGTGCGTCCGATGACATCCTGCTGCACCGGCGCATCATGGGCACCGGCTTGTTTGATGAGGACCGCGACGGCACCACGATGCCGGTGTTGTTTGCCTATCCGGCATCGCCGCATCTGGCTGCACGTTTGGAGCAGCGTGCGCTGGATCTTTCTGCAATCGAAGCCGCTACGGAGCGCTTGTGCGAGCGCTACGAGACCGTGTTGATCGAAGGCGCCGGTGGCCTGATGGTGCCGCTGACCGAGCAGCTGCTGACGATTGATTACGTCGCGCAGAAGGGCTGGCCGCTGTTGCTGGTGACGTCCGGGCGCTTGGGTTCGATCAACCACACTTTGCTTTCATTGGAAGCGCTGGCTGCGCGTGGAATCGCCTTGCATGGCGTGGCCTGGAACAGTCGTGATGACAGCAGTGATGAAATGATCGCGGCAGATAGCCGAGGGTTCATCAAGGACTGGGTGTTGAAGCGGTTCCCGGATGCGGTCTGGTATGACGTGCCGAGGATTGATCTGGGCTGATTGGGGTCATTGCGAAAGGCACCCCTCCCCAACCCTCCCCTGCGCGTTGCGCAAGGGAGGGAGTTGATCGTGCAGCACTGAGCTGTTGCTTGCGCTCCCTCCCTTTGCCGAAGGCAAGGGGAGGGTTGGGGAGGGGTGCTCCTGCTCCTGCTTCAGTCGCTTGGATCGCTATTTCTTCAACTTGTAAGCCAACACATAATCGCCAGCCTTGGTCCCGGTCGAACCGTGACCGCCTGCCACCAGCAGCACCATCTGCTCGCCCTGGCTGTTGAGGTAGGTCATCGGCGTTGCTTGTCCGCCAGCTGGAATACGCACATCCCACAACACCTTGCCGCTGGCCAGGTCGTAGGCGCGGAAGTTGTCGTCGGTGGCCGCGCTCATGAAGACCACGCCGGTTGCGGTCAGCATCGGCCCGCCAATGCCAGGTACGCCGATGCGGATTGGCAGCGGCAGCGGTGATAGATCGCGGATGGTGCCGTTGCGGTGCTGGTAGGCGATCTTGCCGGTGCGCAGGTCTGCGGCGGCAACGGTTCCCCACGGTGGCACCTGGCAGGGAACACCGATTGGCGACATGAAGGGCGTCATTTCCACCGCGTAGTCAGCACCTTTGTTCTCGTTCAAACCGTGCTCGCCCTTGTTCATTGCGCGGCCGCTGGTCTCACGTTTGGGCACCAGCTTGGAGACGAAGGCCAGGTAGGTCGGCATGCCGAACATCACCTGTCGTTGCGGGTCCACCGCCACGCTGCCCCAGTTGAAGGTGCCGAAGTTGCCCGGATAGATCAGGCTGCCCTGCAGCGTTGGCGGCGTGTAGCGTCCTTCGTAACGCAGCTGTCGGAACTGGATGCGGCACAGCATCTGGTCGATCAGGCTGGCGCCCCACATATCGGCTTCGCGCAGCGGTTTGGGCTCGAAGCTCAGGGCGGACGTAGGTTGCGTTGGTGCGGCAAATTGGCCGGGAATGTCCACGTACTGCGGTGCGGTGCGTTGACCGATGGGCAGCAGTGGTTTGCCGTCGCGGCGATCCAGCACGTATACGTCGCCCTGTTTGGTCGGCTGTACCAGCGCCGGTATGCGGCCCTGCGGCAGGTCCAGATCGAGCAGCACCGGTTGCGCCGGGGTGTCCATGTCCCACAGGTCGTGGTGCACGAACTGCTGCACCCAGCGTACCTGACCACTGGCGATATCCAGGGCCACTACCGATGAGGCATAGGTTTCTTCGGCCGGGCTGCGGTACATGCCAAGCTGGTCGGGGGTGCGGTTGCCCATCGGGAAGTAGGCCAGGCCCAGCGCTTCATCGGCGCTGGCCACCGACCAGCTGTTCGGTGAGCTGGGCGTGTAGACCTGGTTGGGGTTGTTCGGGTCCAGCGGCGCAGTCTGAGTGGGATTGCCCGAATCCCAGTTCCACAGCAGCTCGCCGCTGTGCACGTCATAGGCGCGGATCACCCCGGATGGCGAGTTGATCGCATAGTCGTCGTTGACCGCACCGGCAACGATGACCTTGCCGCCGGCCACCAGAGGCGGCGAAGTGGAGTAGTAGTAGCCGGCCTGTTTGAACGGCATGTTGTGCAGCAGGTCGAGCACGCCGTTGGTGCCGAAGTCGCTGCAGTGCTCGCCGGTGTGCGCGTCCAGCGCATGCAGCTTGGCATCGGCGCTGGGCAGGAATACGCGGCTGCTGCAGGTGTGCGCCGTTGTTGGCGCGCCTGCCGCTGCTACGGCTGGGGTGGTGGTGGCTTCGGTGTAATACGACAGCCCGCGGCAGGTCTGGTGTTGGCGCTGCGGCTCCATGCCGGCACCCGGATCAAACTTCCACAGCACCTTGCCGTTGTCTGCATCCAGTGCGAACGCCAGGCTGTGTGGCGTGCACAGATACAGGGTGTTGCCGATCTTCAGCGGGGTGACTTCGTAGGTGGTCTCGCCCACGTCCTGCGGCAGGCGTATGTCGCCGGTCTGCATCTGCCAGGCCAGTTGCAGCTGGCCGACATTGGCCGGGGTGATCTGCGCCAGCGGCGAGTAGCGTTGGCCGTAGCCACTGCGGCCGTAGGCCTGCCACTCGCCCTCCGGCTGCGCGCTGTCGCCCAGCGCCGGGCTGGCGTTGACGATGTCCATCGGCAGGCGGCCATCAATCTCATGCAGATGCCGTGGGATGCCGGCGAAGGCAACCGCCGCCACCCCCAGCGAGGCCAGCAGCACCGGCCAGCCGGCTGGGCCGGTATAGCCACGCGGGCTGGAGCGGCGCGTGGCCGGCAAGGCCATCAGCAGACCGAGCAGGGCCGGTACGCCCAGGCGGGTGGCCAGCGGCCACCAGTACAGGCCGGCCTCCCACAGCGACCAGCCCAGCAGCACCAGCAACCAGCCGGCGTACAGCCATGTCGGCCAGCGCCGGTGTCGCCACAGGCCCCAGGCGACGGCCAACAACAGCAGGCCGCTGAGCAGGTAGAACGGGCTGCCCTGCAGGGCCAGCAACCAGCCGCCACCCAGTGCCAAGGCCAGCCCGAACAGGGTCGTCAACAACAGGGTCAGAACACGCATGGCGTCCCCGCAGCATCCAGAAGTTGCGGCCATGCTGCGCCACGGCATGTCTGCGTGGCGTCACGCGCGTTCTTAACATTCCCGCCGTAGAATCACAGCCTTGCCGACCAAGGACTGAGCATGAGCATTCTGGACTTCATCAGAAAGGAACTGATCGAGATCATCGAGTGGACCGATGACTCGCGTGACACGCTGTCCTACCGTTGGCCGGACGATGACCGCCAGATCAAGAACGGCGCGCAGCTGATCGTGCGCGAGTCGCAGATGGTGCAGTTCGTCGCCGCCGGCCAGTACGCCGATCTGTTCGGCCCGGGCAAGCACACGCTGAGCACCCAGAACATCCCGGTGCTTTCGACCATCCTGGGTTGGAAGTACGGCTTTGAATCGCCGTTCAAGTGCGACGTCTATTACCTCAATACGCGTCTGTTCACCGGCAACAAGTGGGGCACCTCCAACCCGGTGATGATGCGCGACGCCGATTTCGGCGTGGTTCGTCTGCGCGCGTTTGGTACCTACGATTTCCGCATCGTCGACCCGCCGAAGTTCCTCAAGGAAGTGGCCGGTACCGACCAGAATTTCCGCCTGGATGAGTTCGCCGACACCATGCGCTCGCGCATCGTCAGCGTGTTCACCGAGGCGCTGGCCAAGGCTGGCGTGCCGGCGCTGGATGTGGCCTCGCGCTACTCCGAGTTGGGTGAGGCCTTGCTGCCGATCATCAACCCGGCCATGACCAGCAAGTACGGCATCGAGGTCACCAGCTTCATCCTGGAAAACGTGTCGGTGCCGCCGGAAGTGGAGCAGGCCATCGACAAGCGCTCGAGCATGGGCGTGATCGGCAACCTCAACGACTACGTGAAGTACCAGATGGGCCACGGCATGGGCGAGGGTGGCGAAGGTGCCGCCGCCGCTGCGGTGCCGGCACAGATGGCGATGGGCTTCGGCATGGCGCAGGAAATGATGCGCAACATGCAGACCGGCGCACCGGTGGTGCCGGGCGCTGCGGTGCCGCCGCCGTTGCCGGCTGCCGGCGATGCTGCCGTGCTGGACGTACTCACCCCCGAGCAGGCCGCGCAGGCCTTGTCGGTATCGGTTGAGGACGTAATGGCCTCGATTGCCGCAGGTGACCTGAAGGCACGCAAGATCGGCAATGCCACCCGCATTGCCCGCTCGGCACTGGAAGAGTTCCTGCGCGGCTGATGAACAACGCAACAGTTGGCAAACATCCCTGTCCGGAATGTGGCGGGGATCTGCAATGGAATGCCACCAAGCAAGCCTTGGCCTGTCCCTACTGCGGCACCATCGTGCCGCTGTCGGAGGCGGCCGAAGGCGTGGGCGATGGCAGTGCCGGCGTGGTCGAGCAGGATCTGCTGGCGGCACTGAAGCGGCTGCAGGACGAGGCGGCCCAGCCGCCACCGCTGCCACCCAAGCCGCAGGCCGGGGTGGTCGGCATGCTGCAGAGCATGGCCGCTACCCCGACTGAGCAGCGCGGCTATGGCGCGCAGCCACGCGAGGTGCAATGCCAGAGCTGTCATGCGATCTCGGTGTTCGTCGATGGCAAGGTGGCTGACCGCTGCGAGTTCTGTGGTTCGCCATCGATCATCGACCACGAGTCGCTCGGCGATGCGATCACCCCGCAGAGCGTGCTGCCGTTCAAGATCAGCGACGGCCAGGTCCGCGACATCATCCGCAAGTGGTATGGCACGCGCTGGTTTGCGCCGAGCAAGCTCAAGCGCGCTGCACTGACCGATACGCTCAAGGGCATGTACCTGCCGTACTGGACGTTTGACGCGCAGGTTGCCGCGCGTTGGACCGCCGAGGCTGGTCACTACTACTACGTCACCGTCAGCTACCGCGATTCCAAGGGCAACAGCCAGACCCGGCAGGAACGACGCATACGCTGGGAACCGGCATCCGGTTCGCTGCAGCACTTCTTTGACGACGAGCTGGTGCCGGGCACGGTAGGTGTGCATCCGGAACTGCTGGCCAAGATCGGCCAGTTTCCGACCACTACTGACCTGAAGCCGTACACGCCCGAGTTCGTACGCGGCTGGACGGTTGAGCGTTACCAGGTGGATCTGCGCCAGGCCGCGCAGCAGGGTGAGGCGCAGATGCAGGAGCAGACACGCTACCTGTGTTCCGAGCAGGTGCCCGGCGACACCCAGCGCAACCTGCAGGTGCAGGCCACGTACAGCAAGCGCACCTTCAAACACATCCTGGTGCCGGTGTGGTTGGTCAGCTACACCTATGGTTCGCGCAGCTTCCAGGTGCTGGCCAATGGCTATACGGGCCAGCTGGCCGGTGAGCGTCCTTACAGTGCGTGGAAGATTTTCTTCGCGGTGCTGGCTGGTGTGCTCGCGTTGCTGGTGCTGATGTACGTGCTGGGGATGGCGCAGTAACGGCGCGGTTGTTGTTGTCGTCGCTCAGCCAGCCCGGGCTGCAACAGCCGGGTTTCCGGCCTTTGATTGTTGTAGGAGCGGCGTAAGCCGCGAAGCAGGTACATCATCAGATTGCACAGACGCTGATTGCGTCAGCGATGTCGGCTTCGCGGTTTACGCCGCTCCTACAAAAAGCGCAGCGATCATGCTCGACCATTCCGGCAAGTCTCATATGTCCGGCAAGCTGCTGCGCTTACCCGCGTTACAGAGCTGCACTGCAGGCCTAATCACCCATATGCAGCACCGGCATGAAGCCACCATAGATCAGCCGCTTGCCATCGAACGGCATCGGATTGGTGGCCGGGTCCATGCGTGGGTCTTCCATCATCTTGCGCATGCCGATGTCACGGGTGGCCTTGTCCGGCCACTCTATCCACGAGAACACCACCGCTTCATCGTCCTTGGCCTGCACGGCGCGGTAGAAGTCGGTCAGGGCTCCGTGAGGCACATCGTCGGACCAGCATTCGGTCACCCGCAAGGCACCGAACTCGATGAACAGGGCATCGGCGATGTGCGCGTGTTGGATGAACTTGGCCTTGTTGGCCTGCGGCACGGCGGCCAGGAAACCATCTACGTAAGACATGCTGGGCCTCGCGGGGTGAGCGGCATTGGAGGCCGCCTTCAGTGAAACAGCGGTAACAAGCAACATCGATTCTGCGCCGGGCAATGTTTCGGCCTTGCAAAAACTCCGTTGCGCGCCGCCCCGGCATGCAGCGTAAGCGCGGTTCTGTGGTCTGGCGCACAGCTGATCGGCGACGGACCGCCCGCGGCATTGATATTGATCAGGGTCGGCTGGCGTCGGCCTGCCGACAATGGCCTTGCTACGGGTAAGGCAGGGAACATGAACGGGCTTGGCAGAATGGTGTTGCGGGCTACGCCGGATGGCGTTGCCAGCCCAGGAGGCAGGTGCCGCGATGCCGTTTCGGTCGTTGTGGCTGAAGCGGGCAGGGCGGCAATAGAAGATTCAATGAATGCCCATCGCTGCCGTTATGGGGAGACGGCTCATTCAATGGCGGCGTCGGCAAGCTGCCGCGCGCGGCAGAAGGCGTCCTTCGTTGATCAGATCGCGTCATTGCTTGTGCGCCAGCAGCCGCCGTGAGCGCGGAGGTGTTGGGCGAACCAGCTGCGTCAGGCGAGGTCGTCTGCTCCCCGCCACACACGCTGGAACGTTGCAGGCCAAGGACATACCCGAAAGATCGCATACCGCCAGCGTTGGCTGGCACCAGGAGAGTAGTGATGCAGTTTGTTTCCCGTAGTGCACTGGCCGCCGCGTTGGCGGCACTCTGCCTGCCGGCTGTGGCCTGGGCACAGGACGCCGCGCCGGCCACCAAGGTGTCGGCGCAGATTTTCGTCAACGCCAGCCAGTTGGATCGTGATGGCGTGGTCACTGACGATGAAGGTCTGGCGCTGGATCTGAAGCGCACCTTCATCACTGTGGATCATCGTTTCAACCAGCACTGGACGGCGCAGGTGACCACCGATGTGCAGTGGCTGCGCAACAGCGATCCCACCGACGTGTGGTTGCGCCATGCCTACCTGCAGCGCAGCTTCGGCAAAGGCAACTGGCTGCGGCTGGGCAATGCACCGCTGCCGTGGATCCAGCAGGAGTCGGCGCGTGATGGCTATCGCTATGTCGATGGCGCCCTGATCACCCGCAGCAAGATGGGCAATGCGGCCGATTACGGTGTGCATGGCCAGTACACCCGTGGCGACTTCACCTACGCCGCCTCGGTGGTCACCGGTGGCGGTTACCAGAAGCCACGCCTGGGCAATCGCCCGGACGTCGAGGCGCGGGTAGGTTGGGCGCCGGCCAAGGGCGTTGAGCTGGCCCTGGGCGGCTATCGCGGCACCCGCGCGCTGGATGCCGGTGATCGGCCACGCGAGCACACCGCGCAGCGCTGGAATGCGATGGCCAGCTGGGTGGGCGAGCGTGGCCGGATCGGCGCGCAGTACTTCCGTGCGGAGGACTGGACCCGGGTGGTCAAGCCGGGCAGCGATGACCAGCGTGGTTGGTCGGTGTGGGGCAGCTACCAGCTGAGCCCGCAGTACGCGCTGCTCACCCGACACGAAGAAACCCGGATGAGCCTGGACATCGATCCGCGCACCCGCGAGCGGTATCACTTGGTTGGGGTGGAGTGGAAACCGAACAAGTACCTGCGATTGGCGGCGGTGGCCAAGCAGCTGAAGCAGGAAACGGCGAAGAAGTCGCTGGAAAGCCATGAAGCCGGCTTGTGGGCGCAGATAGCGTTTTAAGCGTTTTGCGCTAAACCTCCGGCGAGGCCGGCGTTGCTCCTCCCCTTTGGCGCAGCCAAGGGGGAGGTTGGGAGGGGGTCGGCTTTTGCTTGAAGCTTTGAGGTTGCCGCTAAGAGCACCCCTCCCCAACCCTCCCCTTCGCTACGCGAAAGGGAGGGGGCCTGGCTGCTCGCGCGGCAGGGAGCGCTTGGCTCCTCCCCTTTGGCGCAGCCAAGGGGGAGGTTGGGAGGGGGTTGGCTTTTGCTTGAAGCTTTGCGGTTGCCGCTAAGAGCACCCCTCCCCAACCCTCCCCTTCGCTACGCGAAAGGGAGGGGGCATGGCTGCTCGCGCGGCAGGGAGCGCTTGGCTCCTCCCCTTTGGCGCAGCCAAGGGGGAGGTTGGGAGGGGGGTGGCTTTTGTTTGAAGTTTTGCGGTTGCCGTCAAGAGCACCCCTCCCCAACCCTCCCCAACCCTCCCCTTCGCTACGCGAAAGGGAGGGGCTCAGCGGCTTACTCGCCCTGGTACTGCTTTTCTTCAACCAGCGCCGAACCGGCCACGCGGTTGATCTCGTTCTTGACCACGATGCGCTCGCCGTTGGTGCCGTACACGCCGCGCGCCAAGGTGATGAACTCCGCGCCGAAATCCTGTGCGGCTTCTTTCTCGCGCAGGCGGTCCTGGATTTCCCACATGCGCTCGTTGATGGCCTTGAGCTGGTCTTTGAGCGCGGTCAGTGACGGACGCGCTTCCTGCTGCGACAGCCACAGCGGCCACAGGCCCTGCAGCTCGGTACGCACGTTGGCCAGCTTGGCGGTGTCGGTGATGCGCTCGGCCTTGATTTCGAGGATGGTGATCTTGTCGATCAGTTCGCCAATCGATACCGGGGTGAGTAGGGTCTGCACGTTGTGGCCGCCGTAGATTGCTGTAATGCGGCAATGATAGCGCTCTGCCAAAGGTTGCCAATGAACCGGTATTGGCGCTCGGGCAGCGGCAATGCGCACAATGCGGGCCCATACCGATCAGGACTTGCCGATGCTGCTGCGTTCTTTCGCCACCGCTGTATTGATGCTGGGCGCTGCTAGCGCGCACGGCGCCGAGGGCCTGCAAGGCGCTTGGCAACTGCAATCGGGGGAGTTCATCAATCCGGAAGGGGCGGTCGTGGATTACGCCAGCCAGAAGCTGGCCGGCACCAAGATATTGGCCGATGGCCGTTTTGCCTTCACCACCACCAGCGATGGCAAGTTCTGGGCCGGCGGCTCAGGCACCTATCGCAGCGCGGACGGGCAGTATGTGGAAACGCCGTTGATGGCGTCGTATCCGCTGGAAAACGGCGGCAGCTACAGCTTCCGCTACACCCTGGAAGGCGATGTATGGACGCTGGAGCGCTGGGACGGCGAGCGCCGGGTTGAGCGCGAAGTGTGGAAACGCGCGCGCTGAGAGGATTCTGCGGCCGATGGTTTTGTGGGAGCGGGGGGAGCGGCGGGGCACCGTTGAGCATGGGTTGACCCAGCATGAAAAGAGCGCAGGAGACCCCCCGGGGGCG
>NZ_JBRREK010000045.1:0-37804 GCF_056760235.1 Stenotrophomonas sp. STEN018 | reverse complement strand
GGCGTGCGCCTCCCCCCCACCCCCCGCCCCCCCCCCGCCCGCGGGCGGCCCCCCCCCCCCCGCGGCCCCCCGGCGCCCCCCCCCCCCCCCCCCACTACAGAACCGCATTGCTGGCAACGCAAGAAGATCAAAAGCCAACCCCTCCCCAACCCTCCCCTGCGCGTTGCGCAAGGGAGGGAGCAGATTTAACCCCACTCCCCTTCCCCGGCCGTTCCTATCCCCGTACGCCGCATCACGCGGCCCGGATGGGAGCAGCAATCATGGCTAGCGCAAAGGTTTCAAACCGACCGGCCGTTCGCAACATGGCACTGGCCGCCGCAGTGACGCTGTTGGTCGGCCTGCCGGTGGCGGCAGCGGTTCGCCATACCCCGTTCCCGGTAACGGAGAGCACGGGCGACCTCCAGGCGCCGAGCACGCAGCGCACACGGCAAACCAAACCTAACTTCCAGGCACCAAGCGCCACGGTTTGCAGCGATACACCCGTGCTGCGCGAGGTTGCCGATCCAAGCCCAAGACCGCAGCAGCACAGCATCGCTGCGGGCGAGGTGCGTATGCGCAAGGGGGACAGCTACAGGACGGATACGAAGATGATGGCGCCCATGCCAGCGCCTGCTGCGCCGCCACCTCCACCGCCGTTGGCAATCCGTGCCGAGGCCGCCGCCGATGCCAGCTATGCGGCCGCGGAAATGTCGTTGGCGTCGATCACCACCACTGGCAACGTGCGCCAGCAGCAGGTGCAGGTCACCGCAGGTGTGGTCGATGACAACGCCGACTTCACCGCGTTCCAGCAGTTCCTGCAGCGGCATGAAGAAGCCAATAATCTTGGCCGCGATGTCAGCGTGCGCCAGCGCGTGCAGGTGGTCGATGCGCAGGGCCGACCGGTGCCGGACGCGGAAGTGGCGGTGACCGCCCGCAACGGCGCGCGGATGTGGGCACGTACCGATGCCGGCGGTCAGGTTTGGGTGCATCCCAATGCCTTCGATGACCGCGATTCGGACAGCTACCAGGTGCAGGTGCGGCGCGCCGGCAAGACGGTGACCTCGGCCCTGCAGCGTGGGCAGAAGAATGCCCTGCAGGTGGTGGTGGCTGACGCGCCGCTGCCGGCGCGGGCCAGGCTCGACCTAGTGTTCATGGTCGACGCGACCGGCTCGATGGCCGATGAAATCGACAAGCTGCGTGACTCGCTGCAGGGCATCGTGCGCGATATCGCCCAGCTGCCATCCAGCCCGGATATCTGCCTGGGGCTGGTGACTTACCGTGACCGCGGCGACGAATACTTCGTGCGTGGCTGGGACCTGAGCAACAACGTTGCTGGTTTCCAGAAAGTGCTGAATGGCGTGCAGGCCAATGGTGGCGGTGATTATCCGGAAGCGATGAACGAGGCCTTCGACCATGCGGTGCAGGCAATGAACTGGCGTGGTGCTTCAACTACGCGTCTGCTGGTGTCACTGGCCGATGCGCCACCGCATATGGATTACCCGCAGCCGCGCTACGAGCAGACCATGCTGGCGGCGCTGGGCAAGGGCATCAAGGTATTGAGCGTGGCGGCATCCGGCCAGGACACGACGGGTGAGATCGCGCAACGGCAGATCGCGCAGTACACCGGCGGACGTTTCATCTTCCTCACCTATAAGGACGCCAGTGATCCTTCCAGCGGCCCGGGTAGTGAGACTGTGCATGAGGTGGAGAACTATTCGGTCGATACCCTGGACAAGCTGGTGGTGAAGCTGGTGCGCGAGGAGTTGGCGCAGTTGCCGAAGGGGTGAGCTTCTGCCCCGCCAAGCCCTGTAGTGCCGAGCCATGCTCGGCAATGGGCTTTACCGGCAATGCCCCTGCCGAGCATGGCTCGGCACTACCAAAAGCGGGCTTTACCGCGCTGGCAACGGAATACTGTCGTCCTGACGGTCATCGCTTGCCGCCATCGTCGCGGTATCTCCGCTCACGCGCATCATCTGCAATGGCTGGCCATCAAGGCGGAACTCCAGTGCCGACTGCAAGCGGTCCAGCGCCTGCACCTGTGTGCACAACGAACGCGCGTGCTGCTCCAAGGCAACAGTGCGGCCCTGCAGGCGCTGCTCCAGTTCGGCGTCGAGTTTTTCAGTGCGTTTTTCCAGTTTGTCTTCGCCGCCAGTGAATACCGTCCACAACACGCTGCGGGCGATCGAGCCGGTGAGGCTCTCGGCGGCGGCTTCAACGCGGGCGTCGAATCCATCATCAAACAACTCCTGCTCCCAGCGGCCGCGGCCGATGGTGGTGTCAACGAAGCGTTGGGCTTCTTTGCGCAGTTTGCGCACCTTGCGTGAGTTGGCATCGCCGGTCAGTGCTTCGTAAACCGCATCCAGCGTGTCGAAGGTGATGCCTACCGATTCGTTGGCGATGCCGGTTACCGCTGGCATCAGCTGACGCACGCCGTTCTCCAGTGCGCGCAGGCGTTGTGCATCGGCGGCCGATACCGTCTGCATACGGTTGTCGATGCTCAGCTGGCCATCGTGGAACACGATCTCGCGCATCGGCAGAGTATCGCGGCGCAGCCAGATGCCGCCGCCGTCGACCAGCACGTTGTAGTCGGTGGATACGCCGCATTGGTCGGCGGACAGCTCCGGTGCCTTGACCGCAGCGGCCTGGGCTGCCAGCGGCAGCAGCAGGGCCAGCGAAGTGGCGATGGGCAGCAGGCGCATGGCGGCGAGCTCGTGGCGGGAGGTTGCGGCCAGCTTGGCCGCTCGCGGCAAGGGCTGCGTCGGCCGGAAGTCATACCCGGAAATTTCATCAGAAATTTACGTTATCAAGTCAGGTGGTTTCCCTACAAAAAAACTCTGCAAAAGGCTTGACTGCGCAGTCCGTTCGAGCAGGTTGCAGTGTCCGGCGCGGGTGCCAGACAGTCCAAGCCTTGTGCCGCAAGGCTTGGCAAAGAAATACTAGATTTGGTGTTGACCCTGTCATACACCCCCACTATCTTGTGCTCCGTCGGTTCTGGCGGGATTTTTCCGTCGGATTAATAGGGAAGCTGGTGATGCCTTCAAGGCTAGTCCGGCACTGCCCCGCAGCGGTAATTGGGAACGACCCCGCCAACAGCACTGAGGCAAACGCCTTGGGAAGCGGCGGAGTAGGAGAAGGCCCCCGCCTTCCTGCCCATGAGTCCGAAGACCTGCCGACAGCCACGCGATGCACACCGCGTGGTGCCGGCTGCGGTGTCTTCGAGGGGAAGACGGCTGGTGACGTGGTGCTGTGGCTGCTGCCGACTCCTGGTCGTGCGCTGTCGCGGCTGCTGCGACGCCGTCCTTCCATGCTCGCTGCTCCGTACCGGCTCTGCTTCCTGCGCGGGCAGGAGCTGCGTGCATAACGTTTGCAAGGACACCATCGTCGTGACTGCCACTCATACTGACGTCGCTCCGGCTGAAGCCGGTTTTGAACTGACCCCGCCGCCGACCGCCACCGCCATGAGCGTGACCAAGCGCAATGGCAGCACCGAGCCGGTAGACCTCAACAAGATTGTCCGCGCCATCCAGCGTTGCTGCGAAGGCCTGCACGCGGTGGACCCGATGCGGGTGGCCACGCGCACCATCTCCGGCCTGTACAACGGCGCCAGCACCCAGGAACTGGATGAGCTGTCGATCCGTACCGCCGCCCTGCTGATCGGCGAAGAGCCCGAATACGGCCGCCTGGCCGCGCGCCTGCTGGCCAACTTCATCGGCAAGGAAGTCTCCGGCCAGGAAATCCATGCGTTCTCGCAGTCGGTCGGCCGTGGCCACGAAGTCGGCCTGATCAACGACCGCCTGCTCAACTTCGTGCAGGTCAATGCACGCAAGCTCAACGACGCGATCGATCCGGGCTACGACCTGAACTTCGATTACTTCGGCCTGCGCACCATGTATGACCGCTACCTGCTGCGGCATCCGCATTCGCGCAAGGTCATCGAGACCCCGCAGCAGTTCTTCCTGCGTATTGCCAGCGCGCTGAGCGAGGACGTGCCCGAAGCACTGGCGCTGTACCAGCGCCTGGGCAGCCTGGACTACCTGCCGTCCAGCCCGACCCTGTTCAATGCCGGCACCAGCCACGAGCAGCTGTCCTCGTGCTTCCTGCTGGACTCGCCGCAGGATTCGCTGGAATCCATCTACGACCGCTATGCCGATATCGCCCAGCTGTCCAAGTTCAGTGGCGGCATCGGCGTCAGCTATACCCGCGTGCGTTCGCGCGGCTCGCTGATCAAGTCCACCAACGGCCACTCCAACGGCATCGTGCCGTGGCTGAAGACGCTGGATTCCTCGGTGGCTGCGGTCAACCAGGGCGGCAAGCGCAAGGGCGCGGCCTGCGTCTATCTGGAAACCTGGCACGCCGACATCGAGGACTTCCTCGAACTGCGCGACAACGCCGGTGATGACTCGCGCCGTACCCATAACCTCAACCTGGCCAACTGGGTGCCGGACCTGTTCATGCAGCGCGTCGAGGCCGACCAGGAATGGTCGCTGTTCGATCCGCGCGTGGTGCCGGAGCTGACCGATCTGTTCGGTCCGGCCTTCGAGCAGGCCTATGTGCAGGCCGAAACCCAGGGCAAGGCGCGCAAGACGGTGTCGGCACGCAAGCTGTACTCGCGGATGATGCGCACCCTGGCTGAGACCGGCAACGGCTGGATGACGTTCAAGGACAAGTGCAACCTGGCCAGCAACCAGACCCTGCGCGCTGGCAACGTGATCCACCTGTCCAACCTGTGCACCGAGATCCTGGAGATCACCTCCAACGACGAGACCGCGGTCTGCAACCTGGGCTCGATCAACCTCGGCAACCACCTCGACGCGCATGGCGATTTCGATTTCGAAAAGCTCGCCGAGACCGTGCGCCTGGCCGTGCGTCAGCTCGATCGCGTCATCGACCTGAACTTCTACCCGATCGAAACCGCACGCCGCGGCAACCTGCGTTGGCGTCCGGTCGGCCTGGGCTGCATGGGCTTGCAGGATGTGTTCTTCCGCAAGCGCATGGCGTTCGACTCCGACGAAGCGCGCGCGCTGTCGACCAAGATCGCCGAGGCCATCTATTTCCACGCGTTGGAAGTGTCCTGCGAACTGGCCCAGGAACGCGGCAAGCACCCCTCGTTCAACGACACCCGCGCTGCCCACGGCGAGTTGCAGTTCGACGCATGGAATGTGGTGCCGAGCGATGTCGAGCGTTGGGACGCACTGCGTGAGCGCATCAAACAGCATGGCCTGCGCAACTCGCTGATCATCGCCATCGCCCCGACCGCAACCATCGCCTCGATTGCCGGCTGCTACGAGTGCGTCGAGCCACAGGTGTCCAACCTGTTCAAGCGCGAGACCCTGTCCGGCGACTTCCTGCAGATCAACCGTCACCTGGTTGCCGAGCTGAAGCAGCTGGGCCTGTGGACGCCTGAAGTGCGCGATGCGATCAAGCTGGCTGACGGTTCCATCCAGGGCCTACCGCAGATCCCGGAAACCCTGCGCCACATCTACCGCACCGCATGGGAGCTGCCGATGCGTTCGCTGATCGACATGGCCGCCGCACGCGGTGCCTATATCGACCAGTCGGCCTCGCTCAACCTGTTCATGGAAAGCCCGAACATCGGCGCGATGTCGTCCATGTACATGTACGCCTGGAAGCAGGGCATCAAGACCACGTACTACCTGCGCTCGCGCCCGGCCACCAAGATCGCCAAGACCACGGTCAGCAGCTACACCCCGGTGGAAGCCGTGGCCTGCTCGCTGGAAAACCCGGAAGCCTGCGAAGCCTGCCAATAAGCACTGCATAAGCCCCTCTCCCGCCCGCGGGAGAGGGGTTGGGGTGAGGGCGCTTTGAAAGCAAGCAGACCCAGCCCTTCAGGAACCAACCCTCATCCGGCGCTGCGCGCCACCTTCTCCCGCAGGGAGAAGGGAATGGAGACCAAAAATGTCCGACTCCCCCCGTCAAATGCTGCTCGATCCCGGTTTCGAGCTGACCCTGCGTCCGATGCGTTACCCGGACTTCTACGAGATGTACCGCAACGCCATCAAGAACACCTGGACGGTGGAGGAGATCAATTTCCAGATCGACATCACCGACCTGCACCAGAAGATGTCGCCGGCCGACCAGCACCTGATCCATCGCCTGGTCGCGTTCTTCGCCACCGGCGACTCGATCGTGTCGAACAACCTGGTGCTGAACCTGTACCAGCACCTCAATGCGCCGGAAGCGCGCATGTACCTGTCGCGCCAGCTGTACGAAGAAGCGCTGCACGTGCAGTTCTACCTGACCCTGCTGGACAACTACCTGCCGGATCCGGAAGAGCGCTTCAAGGCCTTCGCTGCAGTTGAGAACATCGATTCGATCAAGAAGAAGGCCGCGTTCTGCTTCAAGTGGATCGATGCGCTGCAGGACACCAAGCGACTGGAAACCCGCGACGATCGCCGCCAGTTCCTGCTCAACCAGATCTGCTTCGCCGCGTGCATCGAGGGCCTGTTCTTCTTTGCCGCCTTCGCCTATGTGTACTACTTCCGCTCGCGCGGCCTGCTGCCGGGCCTGGCCTCGGGCACCAACTGGGTGTTCCGCGACGAAAGCTGCCACATGGAGTTCGCCTTCGAATGCGTGCGCAAGATCCGCGCCGAAGAGCCCGACCTGTTCGACGCGAAGATGGAGCAGGAGGTCTACCAGATGCTGGAAGAGGCCATCGAGTGCGAAGTGCAGTTCGCCGAGGACGTGCTGTCCGGTGGCGTGGCCGGTATCTCCACCCGCGACATGCGCGAGTACCTGCAGCATTGTGCCGACAACCATTTCCTGAAGCTGGGTATGGCCAAGAAGTACAACGTGCGTAACCCGCTGCCGTTCATGGAATTGCAGGACGTGCAGGAACTGACCAATTTCTTCGAACGCCGCGCCTCTGCCTACCAGGTGGGCGTGCAGGGCGAAGTGGCGTTTGATATGGCGTTTTGATCGACACCCTCCCTTGCGCGAAGCGCAGGGGAGGGTGCTTGGCTCCCTCTCTTTCACCGCAGGTGAAGGGGAGGGTTGGGGAGGGGGGCTTTCAGGCTTCCGAGGCTTTATCGGCTTCGCGGCTTACGCCGCTCCTACAAGAGCTGCAGGCGCGTACACAAGCCGCACAGCTTTGCGGGCGTATCATCGGCGCCAACTTACAGGTGATACCCCCATGACCCCCATCGTCGACACCAATCCGCCGGTCGAAGTCCGTATGGCGGAAATCGTATTTCCCAACCATGCCAATCACATGGGTACGCTGTTCGGTGGCCAGGCGCTGGCGTGGATGGACAAGGCGGCATTCCTCGCCGCCGCCCGTTACTCGCGTTGCACCGTGGTTACCGCACGCTCGGACCAGGTCGATTTCAAGCTGCCGATCCGCATCGGGCAGATGGTGGAAACCATCGGCCGGGTGGTCCAGGTCGGGCGCAGCTCGATGCATGTGGAAGTCGAGCTGATTGCCGAAGACCTGCATAGCGGTGAGCGCAAGCTGTGCACCAAGGGCAGCTTCGTGATGATCGCGCTTGATGGCGATGGTCATCCGACCGCCGTGCCGGCGTTGCCGATGCAGGCCTGAGCCGCAAGGCGATGAGTACTTCTTCGGTACAGGTCGGGCATTTGTCGCCGGCGGTGATCACCGAGCTGCCGGAGTTCATTGCCGGTCATCGACGCCTGTTCGTAGTCACTGGCGCCGGTTGCAGTACCGATTCCGGCATTCCCGACTACCGCGACCGCGATGGCCAATGGAAGCGCACACCGCCGGTGAGCTACCAGTCCTTCATGGGCGAGGAAGCAACCCGCAAGCGTTACTGGGCGCGCAGCCTGCTGGGCTGGCCGCGTTTCGGTCGGGCCCTGCCAAATGGCACGCACCATGCGCTGGCGGCGCTGGAAGCCGATGGTCGCATCGAGCTGCTGCTGACCCAGAACGTGGACTGCCTGCATCAGGCTGCCGGCAGCCAGACCGTGATCGATCTGCATGGCCGCTTGGATCAGGTGCGCTGCATGGATTGCGAAGCACGCAGCTCCCGTGAGCTGCTGCAACAACGCCTGCTGCACGCCAACCCCGGCTGGGAGGTGCTGGAAGCGGGCATCGCGCCCGATGGTGACGCCGATCTGGAAGCCGACTTCTCCGCTTTCAGCGTGCCTGCCTGCGAGGCATGTGGCGGCGTGTTGAAGCCGGATGTGGTGTTCTTCGGCGAGAACGTGCCGCGCGAGCGCGTCGCGGCGGTGCATGAGCATCTGCAGCGTTCCGATGCGGTGCTGGTGCTGGGCTCGTCACTGATGGTGTATTCGGGCTTCCGTTTCGTCGATGCAGCCGCCAAGGCCGGTTTGCCGATAGCCGCGGTCAATCTCGGCCGCACCCGCGCCGATCACCTGCTGTCGTTGAAGGTGGAAATGCCTTGCGCGCAGGCACTTGCCTTCCTGTTGAACGGTACCAAGACGCAGTGATCCATCACCCCGGTTGAATCAGGGCCCGCTACGGCGTGCAATGAGCGCCCCCACCGTTGATGGACGTCTCCCACGTGAGCAAGCTTTTTTCACCGTTGTCGCTTGGTCCGCTGTCTCTTGCCAACCGCATCGTGATCGCGCCGATGTGCCAGTACTCGGCGCAGGACGGGCAGGCGACCGATTGGCATACGATCCACCTGGGCCAGTTGGCGCAGTCCGGCGCCGGCCTGTTGATCATCGAAGCCACTGCGGTCGAGCCGCGCGCGCGCATCAGCTGGGCCGATCTCGGGCTCTGGGACGACGCCACCGAAGCTGCCTTGGCCAAGGTGCTGGCATCGACGCGGCGCTGGTCGAGCATGCCGATTGGCGTGCAGCTGGCACATGCCGGGCGCAAGGCGTCCACCGCGCGCCCTTGGGATGGAGGTGGCGCGATCGCGCCGGAGCAGGAGCATGGCTGGCAGGTGCTGGCGCCGTCGGCGCTGCCGTTCAAGGCCGGTGATCCCGTCCCGGAAGCATTGGACAGCGCCGGCATCGATGCGGTGGTCGAAGACTTTGTTGCTGCGGCCAAGCGCGCAGTGCGGCTCGGTCTGGAGCTGATTGAACTGCATGCCGCACATGGCTACCTGCTGCATCAGTTCCTGTCGCCGCTGAGCAACCAGCGTGATGATGCTTACGGCGGTTCGTTGGAGAACCGCATGCGCTTGTTGCTGCGGGTGTTCGACGCGGTGCGTGCGGTGGTGCCAGAAAATGTGGCATTGGGCGTTCGCATCTCTGCCACCGATTGGGTGGACGGTGGTTGGGACGTCGCCCAGAGCATCGTGCTGGCAAAGGCACTGGAAGCACGCGGCAATGATTTCCTGCATGTCTCCAGTGGCGGGCTGGACCCACGGCAGCAGATTCCGGTCGGCCCCGGCTACCAGCTGCCGCAGGCTGCTGCGATCAAGGCTGAAATCGCTACGCCGGTTATCGCAGTGGGCCTGATCACCGAGCCAGCGCATGCCGAAGAGATTCTGCTTGAAGGCAAGGCCGACGCGATTGGTATCGCCCGCGGCATTCTGTACGACCCGCGCTGGCCATGGCATGCAGCCGCGGCGCTGGGTGCGCAGGTGACGGTTGCGCCGCAGTATCTGCGCAGCGAGCCGCATGCAGCGCGTGGGCTGTTCAAACTCGCCGAGCAAGGCTGAGCCCGAAGCCGGGCGTCAGCGGCATGCCGCTGGCGCTCAGGCGTGGTCGATGTCGATGCGCCAGGCCGGCGGCAGGGCATCGAGGATGTGCTGCAGCAGCGAGCGTACTTTCGGGGTCAGGTCGCGGCGGTCGCTGACGCACAGGAACAAACGCATCGGCTCCGGCGAGGCCTGCACATCGGTGGCGGACTCGTTCTGGAACAAGGCCTGCAGTTCGCCGCGGGCCAGATAAGGTGCGGCGACGAAGGCTGCCAGCCGGGTCACGCCGCCGCCGCGGGCTGCCATGGCCGCCAATGCATCGATATCGTCGCTGACCAATGCCGGTTGCACCTCGGCATCAAAGCGCAGGCCGCCGCGGACGAAACCCCAGCGCAGGTAGCGCCCATCCAGCGGGTAGCGGAACAACAGGCAGCGATGCTCGCGCAGCTCTTCGGGTGTACGCGGGGTGCCGGCAATGGCCAGATACGCCGGTGCGGCACAGAACACGAACGGCACCTGTGCGATTGGCCGAGCCACCAGGCCTTCTTCCAGCTGCGGCTCGATGCGGATGCTGACATCGACGTCTTCGTGGGCGTGATCGACGCTGCGGTCGGCCAGCAACAGTTCCATTTCCAGTCGCGGATAGCGTTGCTGCAGGGCTGGCAGCAACGGCGCAAGCACATGCCGGCCGAACGCCGCGCTGCTGGCGATGCGCAGCCGGCCGGCGGGTATCGCGTCCGGATCAGTTACGGCTGCCTGGGCACGCTGCAGGTCGCGCTCGATATGCCGTACCTGCGCCAGGTACAGCGCGCCACGTTCGGTCAGGGCCAGCTGGCGGGTGGTGCGGTTGAACAGGCGCACGCCCAGATGCGCTTCCAGCCGGGCGATGTTCTGGCCCACCGCCGCCGCACTGATGCCCAGGGTGCGCGCGGCAGCAGCCAGACTGCCGGCGTCGGCGGTGCGGATGAAGCTGCGGATGGATTGGAGAATGTTCATGCCGGGTGGCATTTTCCGGGAGGATGACAAAGTAAATCTTTATAAAGCGCCAAGCCCGCGCGATCTAGCCGTCACCCGGGTCGCCGACTATCGTGCCCGGCCCGCAGCGCCTGATTGCTGCTTGCATGGATACCGCTGGATGCTCGAGCCCCGCCCTGTTGCCGTTGCCCGTTGGAAACTTGATGCACGCGCAACTCCCTATGTATTCGCCTTTTTCATGGCCTCGATCATGGCCATGCTGATGTGCCTGGTGATCACAGCCGCCAATGCAGGCATCGATGGCCAGTTCCCGGCGCGGGTACTTTCTGCCTACTGTCTGGCGATGCCGACTGCATTCTGCTGCGTGCTGGTGGTGCGGCCCTTGGTGATGCGGCTGGTGGCGCTGACGGTGCATCCGCACTGAGCCGGCCGATGGGTAAATCGTGTCAGCTGCAACTGTCTTTGCCGGGAATCGACCGGAACGGTTACTTTCCACGACCCCACTGATAAATGTTGTTGGCCATGCGTCCTGATTTCATCCTCACCCTTTCCTGCCCGGACCGCACCGGCATCGTCTATCGCGTGTCCGGCCTGCTGTTCGAGGCGGGCTGCAACATCCTCGATGCGCAGCAGTTTGGTGACGACGAAAGCGGTCGCTTCTTCCTGCGTGTTCATTTCGACATGCACAAAGCCGGTGACGAGCCGGCGGTGCGCGCGCGCCTGCAGGGCTTGGGCGAGGAATTCGCGATGCAATGGGAGCTGCACGATGCGCGCCGCCGCGCGCGCCTGCTGGTGCTGGTCAGCAAACAGGGCCATTGCCTCAATGACCTGCTGTTCCGCACCCACAGCCGCCAGCTGAAGGTGGATATCGCCGCGGTTGCCTCCAACCACAACGACTTTGCCGGGCTGGCCGGTTCCTATAACGTGCCATTCCATCACCTGCCGGTGGATGCGGATAACCGCGAGCAGCAGGAACAGCAGATCATCGATCTGGTCGAGCGCGAGCGCATCGATCTGGTGGTGCTGGCGCGTTACATGCAGATCCTGTCACCGCGCCTGTGCCAGGCGTTGTCGGGCCGGGCGATCAACATCCATCACAGCTTCCTGCCCAGCTTCAAGGGTGCGCAGCCGTACCACCAGGCGCATGCGCGCGGGGTCAAGATCATCGGTGCCACCGCGCATTACGTGACCTCGGATCTGGACGAAGGTCCGATCATCGAGCAGGACGTGGCGCGGGTGGATCACGCGATGACGCCGCGTGATCTGGTGCAGCTGGGCAGTGATACCGAATCGCAGGTGCTTGCGCGTGCGGTGCGCCGCCATGTCGAGCATCGCATCCTGCTCAATGGCCACCGCACCGTGGTGTTCCGCTGAGCAGCTGGTTTAAGCCAGCCGATCTGAATCAGCCGATGTGAATCAGCCGATGTGAATCCCGCATTCGTTCAAGGCGATGCGGGTGGCTGCATCGTTGGCCGCTGATACTGGACGGGTCAGTTCCCATAGGAAACGCACGGCGAAACCGCTGATCGCCGCATCCTGCGCGCTCCACAGCACACAGTAGTCGCGGGCCAGTCCGCAGACATGCACCTCGCGGATGCCGCGCTCATGCAGCCAGCCGGCCAGGCCGGTCGGCGCGCGTGTGGCTTGTGGGCCGATGTTCTCGCGGAACGCGCTATAGGAGTCCACTTCGCGCTGGCTGCCTTTGCGCAGAATCAGATCGGCATGCTTCCAGTCAACGCGTGCATCCAGCGTCGCACCGGCTGTGCCCTGCACGCAGTGGTCCGGCCACAGCGTTTGCGGCTGGCCATGCAGTTCGATGGCATCGAACGGCTTATGCCCAGCATGCTGGCTGGCGAACGAGGCGTGATCAGCCGGATGCCAATCCTGGGTAGCAACCACGGTTTGATAGTGGCGCGCATCCAGCAGTGCAGCGATGCCGGGCACGATGGCGTCACCGTGCTGGCAGGGCAGGGCACCGCCGGGCATGAAATCCGGTTGTAGATCGATAACCAGCAGCGCAACGTCTGTTCCGTACATCGACAACTTCCTGACGCGGGGAGACACAGTTTAAGGCAACGGCGATCAATGCCACGTAGTGCCGAGCCATGCTCGGCAGGGGCATTCCCAAGGCGCCTGTGGGAGCGGTGAAAGCCGCGAAGCAAGCAGAGCCAAAGCACCCTTCCTCAGCTCTCCCCTTCGCTACGCGAAAGGGAGGGAGCGTAGTTCCGAGCCGGGCTCGGCAGGGGCGGTACCGGTAGAGCCTCAGCCGAGCATGGCTCGGCACTACGGTTCAATGCGCCGACGAGTGCGAGAACAGGTTGATAACCAGCACCCCGGCGCATATCAGGCCGATGCCGACGATGGCTGCTGTATCGAGTTTCTGCTTGAACACGAACAAGCCGATCAGGGAAATCAGCACGATGCCGACACCGGACCAGATCGCATAGGCGATGCCGGTAGGGATGGTCTTCATCACCAGTGCCAGCAACCAGAAGCACACGCTGTATCCGGCCAAGGCGCCAACTGTTGGCCATAGCCGGCTCATGCCATCGGAGGCTTTGAGCAGCGAGGTGGCGAGTACTTCCAAGGCGATGGCGCAGGCCAGCAAGACATAGGCGTTCATGACGGTGCTCGAAAAGGTGTTCGCCAATACTAGCGGTACGCTCTTACGGCGCCGATCTAGACTGGCCGCGCCATATGGACCCAGGTCTGCATGGCAGGCGCCGAGGCAACAAGCACAGGTGACAGTGAGCGGTAGTGCCGCAGGGTCGGCTTGCAGCAGGCACGCAGGGGGCGTGCCTGCACTGCTTCCGGGTGCCGAGCTGGAGCGGCGCCAGGCCGACTCGCGTAGTGGTTTGTGCAGCACACATCGCGCCAGTACCCCAAGTGGTGCCAGACTCCGATCCACGTCCCAACTCAAACAACAGATGGCCAACTACGCGCTGCTAGAGATGTTTGTGTTGTTGATCGTCGCCCATGCCGTGGCCGACTACCCGTTGCAGGGGGAGTTTCTGTCGCGCGCCAAGAACCGGCATGCGCCGGTCCCCGGAGTGCCGTGGTATCAGGCGCTGGCCGCGCATGGCGTGATTCACGGCGGCGCGGTCGGCTGGATCACCGGCAGCATCGTGCTTGGGGTGCTGGAAACGGTGAGCCATATGCTGATCGATGATCTCAAGTGTGGTCACCGCATCAGCTACAACCTGGACCAGGCCCTGCATGTGGCCTGCAAGGTGCTGTGGTTGGCGTTGTTGTTGCTGATGCCGGGCCTGCCGTGATGCAGGACCCCGATGCTTGCCTAGGCTCGCCACTACAGCCGGGCTGCGGCCGCTTGGCCGAGCCTCCGCGCTTGCTGTGATCGGCCAGCTTTTGGCGCCCGCTTGCAGCCAAAACCACGCACACAAACCCGGTCGCAAGCTGAAAGCCTGTATTGCCAGGCCAGCGTGAATCGGTGACTTGGGCGAAAATAGCCGATCCACGCACCACAAGATCCCGCGCTGCATGCCTTCCCTGCCTCAAAACTCCCGCTACGACGACTCCCTGCGCCTGTCCGTCGCCCCGATGATGGATTGGACTGACCGGCATTGCCGGGTATTCCACCGGCTGCTGGCGCCGGGTGCGCGGCTGTACACCGAGATGGTGCATGCCAATGCGGTGATCCATGGCGACCGCGAGCGGCTGATCGGTTTCAATCCGGTCGAGCAGCCGTTGGCGCTGCAGCTGGGTGGTAGCGATCCGGCGGCGCTGGCGCAGGCTGCGCGCATTGCCGCCGATTGGGGCTATGACGAGGTCAATCTCAACTGTGGCTGCCCGTCCGACCGGGTCCAGGCCGGACGCTTTGGTGCCTGCCTGATGCGCGAACCTGAATTGGTTGCTGAATGCGTCGCGGCGATGGTGGCCGCTGTGGATATCCCGATCACGGTGAAATGCCGCCTGGGTGTGGACGAGGACAAGGATTACGAGGTGTTTGCCAGTTTTGTGGACCGGCAGGTACAGGCCGGCGCTGCGATGGTGGTGGTGCATGCCCGTAATGCCTGGCTCAAGGGCCTGTCGCCCAAGGAGAACCGTGAGATCCCGCCGCTGCGCTACGACTGGGCCTACCAGCTCAAGCGCGAGCGCCCGGCGCTGCCGTTGGTGATCAATGGCGGCATCGCCACGGTCGAGGCCGCGCAGCAGCACATGCAGCACCTGGACGGGGTAATGCTCGGCCGAGCGGCCTATCACGACCCCTACGTGCTGCACGCGCTGGACTGTGCCCAGACCGGGCAGCCGCTGCGTGGTCGTGAGGAACTGTTGGTCGCGCTGCGTCCGTATGTGGAAGCGCAGCTGGCCGCTGGCTTGGCCCTGAAACACATCACCCGGCACCTGCTTGGTCTGTTCCATGGCCAGCCGGGCGGGCGTGGCTTCCGCCAGGTGCTGAGCGAGGGCGCACACCGGCCCGGCGCCGACTGGGCCCTGGTCGAGCAGGCGTTGCAGGTCACCCGTCGTCAGGCAGAGCGGGTGGCGTGAAGGGTCCGGCGGGAGGGTTATCCGGCATTTGTCCGGTCAGCTTGCTGAACGAGTGCGCGAAGCAGGGGCCGGGTTCAGATCGGATTCACCCCTAAAAATCAAGAATTTGGCTCAATTTCGTAAGGTCCACAGAAAATTTTTGCGGGCTGTGGTTTACGAATTTTGAACGTTGCCTCGCCGTCCGCTAGGATCTGTCCCATGCACTCGCTTTCCCGTCGTCGCCTGCTGGTTGCCCTGATTGCCGCGTTGGTTGTGGCCGGTCCGGGCGTGGTCGTGGCGTCGGCGCAGCAGCCGCAGCAGTCGCGGGGTGACAACACTCGTGGCGTTGAAAGCGGTGAGCGCGTTGCCCGTGCCGGCCGCCAGGCCGGTACAGACCGCTCGCTGTCCGATGCAGTGCGGCGCGTGCAACGTGAAACCGGTGGGCGCATTCTTGGTGCCGAGCGCGTGCCGTATGACGGCCGCGACATCAATCGTGTCAAATACATGGATGACCGTGGGCGCGTACGCTACATGGACGACCCGTCACCTTCACGAGACCACCCGCGCGACCAGCGGGCGGAGCTGCCACCACGCGGCGATAACTCCTGAACAGCGATAGTGGTTGTGGTTTTTGAATACACACGCTGGCCGCTTGGCCGGCCCAAAGTACTAGGGAGAGTTCATGCGTATCCTTCTGGTTGAAGACGAAGCCCCGCTGCGGGAAACCCTTGCGGCACGCCTCAAGCGCGAAGGTTTTGCCGTGGATGCCGCTCAGGATGGCGAAGAAGGCCTGTATATGGGCCGCGAAGTGCCGTTCGACGTGGGCATCATCGATCTGGGCCTGCCCAAGATGTCGGGCATGGAGCTGATCCGCGCGCTGCGTGACGAGGGCAAGAAATTCCCGGTGCTGATCCTGACCGCACGTTCCAGCTGGCAGGACAAGGTCGAGGGCCTGAAGCAGGGCGCCGACGACTATCTGGTCAAGCCGTTCCACGTCGAAGAGCTGCTGGCTCGCGTCAACGCGCTGTTGCGCCGCGCCGCTGGCTGGTCCAAGCCGACCCTGGAATGTGGCCCGGTGGCGCTGGATCTGGCCGCACAGACGGTGAGCGTGGCCGGCAGCAATGTCGACCTCACCAGCTACGAGTACAAGGTGCTGGAGTACCTGATGATGCATGCCGGTGAGTTGGTCTCCAAGGCCGACCTGACCGAGCACATCTACCAGCAGGACTTCGACCGCGACTCCAACGTGCTGGAAGTGTTCATCGGCCGCCTGCGCAAGAAGCTCGATCCGGATGGCGAATTGAAGCCGATCGAAACCGTGCGTGGCCGCGGTTACCGTTTCGCGATCCCGCGCAACGAGGGCTGAGCCCCGTAGGGGCATAGCGTCATGACGGGCCGTCAGTGGCTATTGAAGCGTTGGCGGCCCCGCTCTTTGCAGGCCCGCCAGCTGCTGGCTGCCTCGGTGGGCCTGGTGGCCTTCCTGGCCTTGGCCGGTTATGCGCTGGACGCGGCCTTCGGCCAGACCGCGCGTGACAACCTCAGTGAACGCCTGAAGAACTATGCCACCGCCTATGCTGGTGGCATCGATTTCACCCGCGATGGCTCGCTGTACATCCGTGAACAGCCGCCAGATCCGCGTTTTGATTTTCCCGGCAGCGGCCTGTACCTGCAGGTCGTAATGCCCGGTCATGTAGCCAACTCGATGTCGGCCGAAGGCCCGATGCTGCCGGACGTGAGCGAGCACACGCTCAAGCCGCGCGAGGAAGTGTTCGAAGGCCCGTTGCCCATTACCCAGATCGACGGCACGCCCGGCGAGGTCTATCGCTACGGCATGGGCCTGGTATGGGGCGGCGATGGTGCGCCCGAATCCGAATTTCCGTACACCATCTATGTGCTTGAGGATTCGCGCGCGCTGGGTATGCAGCTGCGCAGTTTCCGTGCGGCGGTGTGGTTCTGGCTGGGTGTTACCGGCCTGATCCTGCTATTGCTGCAGACACTCGTGCTGCAGTGGAGCCTGCGTCCGCTCAAGCGCGTGATCAATGAACTGACTCGTGTGCAGCGAGGCGAACGCGAGCGCATGAGCGAGCTGCATCCACGCGAGCTGGAGCCGTTGACCGAAAGCATCAACGCTTTCATCGAAAGTGAGCGCGAAAACCTGGAGCGCCAACGCAACACCCTGGCCGACCTGGCGCACAGCCTGAAGACACCGCTGGCCGTGCTGCGCACCCAGTTGGAAAGCGGCACCAGCAACGATGCCGAGCTGCGCGAGGAAGTTGGCGTGCAGCTGCAGCGAATGAACAACCTGGTTTCCTACCAGTTGGCGCGTGCGGCATCGTCCGGGCACAAGCTGTTCTCGGCACCGGTACCGATCGAGACCACGGCCGAAGAAATCGTGCGTGGACTGGAGAAGGTCTACGCCGCCAAGGGTGTGTTCTGCGAGTTCGAGGTGACGCCGGGGGTGAACTTCTACGGTGAGCCGGGCGATCTGCAGGAACTGCTGGGTAACCTGCTCGAGAACGCCTTCAAGTGGGCCAACCGCCGCGTCCTGCTGACGGCCAAGCCGATCAGCGCAGGCAACGGCAAGCGCGCTGGCTTGATCCTGGCAGTGGACGATGATGGTCCGGGCATTGCCGAGGACAACATCGCCAAGGTGCTGCAGCGTGGTGTGCGCGGCGATGAGCGCGTGCAGGGCCATGGCATCGGTCTGTCGATCGTGCAGGACCTGATCAAGGCCTATCGCGGTGAGTTGCAGGTCAAGCGCTCCGAGGAACTGGGCGGCGCCCGTTTCGAAGTGACCTTGCCGCCGGGTATCTGATTCCGCGGTAGGTCATGGCTTCAGCAGGCCGTCTGCCTGTGCTCCGCGCTGCGTGCGTGAGGAGCCAAAGTCAAAGTCAAAGTCAAAGTCAAAGTCAAAGTCAAAAGCGAACCCCTCCCCGGCCCTCCCCTTGGCTACGCCAAAGGGAGGGAGCGAAGCGCGTGCTATGCTCCCTCCCTTGCGCACGCAGTGCGTAGGGGAAGGCCGGGGAGGGGTTCGCTCTTGATCTTGCTCTTGCTCTATCGCAGTCCAGCTTCAACCGGCCCATAAAACCGCCGCAGATGCGCCGCCACCGCCGGCATCGTCTGCACCAGCAACTCCGGCGCGGAGAAGTGGTACTCACTGACCACCGCGAAGAATTCCTCCGGCGCTTCCGCCGCATACGGATCAATCACGGTTTCAACATCCGCATCCACCTGCGCGCAGAACGCGTCATAGGCCTGCTGGAAATCCCGCGCCCATTGCCGCTGCCATTCGCGCGGCAGCGGCGGCGTGCCATCGATGGCGCCATCCAGTGCATCGATCTTGTGTGCCATCTCATGTACGGCCACACAGAAGCCGGCCTGCGGATCGGCGATGTCGCCCTGCACATCGGCCCATGACAGGATCAGCGGGCCGCTGCCCCAGGCTTCGCCGATCAGCTCGTCGTCCCACTCATGCAATACCCCGGCTGCATCGGTATGGCTCTGGCGCACGCGGAATGCATCCGGGTACACCACCAGCTCCGACCAGCCATGCAGGCCCTCGCGGCCGAACTCGATCAGCGGCAGGCAACACAAAGCGGCCAGCAACATGCACTGGCCCTCGTCCAGTTCCAGCCCGGCAACCGGAGTGATGGTCTTGCGCTGCAGAAACAGTTCCACCAAGGCCCGCAGCTTGCGCTCGCGTTCGGCAGACAACTCAGATAACCACAGACACTGCTGGCAGGTCTGCTGCCAGAGATCGTCATCAAGCGGAGGCGGTGTGCGCTGCCACCAGCGCAACAACGACTGGATCAGCGGAACATCCCGGGCAGCAGGCGATGCCAGCGCGGTGCACGCAGGCGCGGCAACAGATCATCGTCGCTGCCACCACCGGCACGCGGGGTGGCGGTCTTGGCCGGAACCGGAGTCGCCGGCGGGGCGTTGGCGATGCTGACGGCGGCGGCCGGGGCCGCGACGCGCTCCACTTCGGCCGGGGCGTAGCTGCACGCACTTTGGCCAGCGCCGCCGAGCGCGTCCGAAGCCTGCGCTGCAACTGGCGCCAGCAACAGGATCAGGCAATGAGCGAGGTGGCGCATCGTCAACATCCAAAGGCGGGCTAATTCCCGATTCTAGCCTGCTTTTTCTCCGGAACAGGGGAGCGGCGCTGGGCGGCTTCCGGGGCATGCCGCATAATTTCCGGGTCTGTTGTGAGGAAACTGCCGTGGATGACCGCCAACTGCTGGCCAAGCTGGGAACCGGAGCGTTGTCCGGTGACGCGCTGGCGCGTGAGCTTGGGCTGACCCGGGCGGCCGTCTGGAAGCGTATTCAAGGGCTGCGTGCCGCTGGCGTGGCGATCGAGGGCCGTGCCGGCGACGGTTATCGGCTGGCCCAGCCGCTTGAGTTGCTGGATCCGGCACAGATCCGCATCGGCCTGCCAGCGGCGGTGCTGCCGCTGCTGTCCGAGCTGGAAATAGGTTGGACATTGAGCTCAACCAATACGGAATTGCTGCAACGCAGCGCGCCTGAGCGCGGAACCGCGGTGCTGCTGGCCGAACGCCAGACCGGCGGCCGCGGTCGCCGTGGCCGCCATTGGGCCTCGCCGCTGGCCGCGCATGTCTATCTGTCACTGTCGCGCGGCTTTGGCGGCGGCCTGTCGCGGATGGGCGGGCTGAGCCTGGCAGTCGGCGTGGCGGTGGTCGAAGCCCTGCACGGGCTGGGTTTCCGCAACGCCGGCTTGAAGTGGCCCAACGACGTGGTCGTGAACGGGCACAAGCTCGGCGGCCTGCTGGTGGAAGGCGGTGGCGAATTTGCCGGCCCGGCACGGGCGGTGATCGGTTTGGGCTTGAACGTGCGCATGCCGCAGGCCAGCGCCGCCGACATCACCCAACCGTGGACCGATCTGGATACGCTGGCCGGCGCCGAGGTGTCGCGTAATACCGTGGTGGCGGCTTTGCTGGCGTCCCTGCTGCCGGCGCTGGAACAATTCGAGCAGCACGGCCTGGCACCGTTCCTACCGCGCTATGCGGGCATGGATGTGTTGCAGGGCCGCGCGGTGCGGGTGGAAGAGGCCGGCGTGCTGCACGATGGCGTGGCCTGCGGGCTGGCCGAGGACGGCGCATTGCGGGTGAATATTGATGGGCGGGAAACCTGTTTCCATGCCGGCGAAGTCAGCGTGAGGGCGGCATGAGCGATTGGTTGTTTGATCTGGGTAACTCGCGTTTCAAATTTGCGCCGCTGCACGGCAATCGCGCCGGCAGCGTGCAGGCCTGGGCGCATGGCGCCGAGGCGATCACCGCCAGCGCGCTGGAAGCCCTGCCGCAAGGCGATACCGCCTGGGTGGCCAGCGTTGCCTCGGCAGCGTTGACCGAAGAAGTGATGCAGATTCTGCAGGCCCGCTTCAGCACGGTGCAGGTGGCCAAAACCCTGCCGCAGTGTGCGGGCGTAACCGTCGCCTATGCACGACCGGAGAAGTTCGGCGTGGATCGTTTCCTCGGCTTGCTGGCGGTGGCACCAGCGCAAAAATCGGTGCTGGTGGTCGGCGTCGGCACCGCTCTTACCATCGACCTGATCGATGCTGATGGCTTGCATCGTGGCGGCCGCATCGGTGCCTCGCCAACGGTGATGCGCGAAGCCCTGCATGCGCGCGCTGTGCAGTTGCCCGCCACCGGCGGCGACTACGCCGAGTTCGCCAACGACACCGCCGACGCGTTGGCTTCCGGCTGTGATGGTGCCGCGGTGGCACTGGTCGAACGCAGCCTGCGCCAGGCGCAGTCATTGCTTGGCAGCGAGCCGGCACTTGTAGTGCATGGCGGCGGTGCATTGCCGTTGCTGCCGCTGTTGCCTGAGGCAGACTACCGTCCGGCGCTGGTACTGGATGGTCTGGCGCGCTGGGCAGTTCACCACGGCGCGTGCGCCCGGTAGGATCACCGCATGCTGACCCGTCTCCTTATCGTCCTGCTGGCCATCCTCAATGTTGGCGTCGCGCTGTGGTGGATGACGCCGCGTACCGAACCGGTGGCCGCAGCGCCACGTGCCGAGCCCGGCGTTGCCAGCCTGGAAGTGCTGCCGTCACCGGCGACTAGCAATGCCAATCCCGTCGCGCCGGCGGCCGCTGAAACCGCTGTTACTTCGGCAGCGGATGCTGCGTCGCTCACTGCCGCCGTGCCGGTAGCCACAGCTGCGGTTGCCAAGCCGGCAGAGCTGCCGCCAGCTGCCACTGCAGTGGTCGAAGCCAAGCCCGCTGAGGTCAAGCCGACCGAGGTAAAACCGCCTGCCGCTGTGCAATGTGCCAGTCTCGGCCCTTACGCCACGCAGGCGCAGGCGCAGGCGGCATTGACCGCACTGGGCACTGATGCCGCACGCCCGCGTCTGCGCGAAGTGCCCGGCAAGGCAGCCAACAGCTACCGTGTACTGATCGCCCCCGCCGCCACGCGCGAGGAAGCCCAGGCCACCGCCAAGCGCATCGTCGAGGCTGGTTTCAGCGATTACTTCGTCGTTTCCCAGGGCGACGAAGCCAACGCCGTCGCGCTGGGCCAGTACCGCAACCGCGAAGGCGCCGAGCGCCGCCTAGCCAGTCTGGCCGCCGCCGGCTTCCCGGCCAAACTGGCCACCAGCGGCACCGAAATCGCCCCAAGCTGGTGGGTGGACGCAGCCACCGCCGGCGCAGCCACCCCGGCCACGTTGAAGCAGCGTTCGGCCGCCGCCCAACAACAGTCGTTGGATTGCGCGCGTCTGCGGTAGAATGGCGCGCTCCGCCACGGCGGGGATTCGGGAAGCATCGGTTTCGACCAGCTTTCCCCAGGTTGCAGCGCTACCATCGCGCAACCGCAGCACGTAACACGCCTTGCCGCTTTAGCTCAGTTGGTAGAGCAACTGTCTTGTAAACAGTAGGTCATCCGTTCGATTCGGATAAGCGGCACCATCGCCTGATCCTATAGCGTCCGAGCAAGTCCAGAATTCATACTAAGCCCGCAGAAATGCGGGCTTTTTTGTGCGCTTTGGCCCGAGCTTGTCCACGTACATCCAGCGACTTTGGGGGTACAAGTGGGGGTACATTTTGGAAATCGTGGTTCAGCAAGGAGGATGTACCCCCAATGGGTGCTAAGCAACTGACAGATATGGCCGCGCGCAATGCGAAGGCTAAGGAGAAGCCGTACAAGCTGGCAGCAGGTGCAGGTCTTTACCTGCACGTGATGCCCAATGGGGCTAGGTACTGGCGGATGAAGTACCGCTGGGATGGAAAGGAGAAGCTGCTGGCCATCGGGGTGTATCCCGAGGTTTCGTTGAAGGAAGCTGGAGAAGCCCGGGATGAGGCTAGGGCGAAACTTCGTGCTGGACACGACCCATCCGAGCACAAGCAATTGAGCAAGCTCACGTCCAAGTTGTCAGTGGATACCCGCTTCCAGGCGATAGCCATAGAATGGCTCGAGTCCCGGGGGGACTTGGCGCAGTCAACACGAGAGAAGGCGGCATGGATGCTCGAGACGTATGCCTTCCCTTGGTTGGGTAAAAGGCAGATCAACGAGATTGGTACTGCAGAGGTTTTGGTGGTGCTGCGCAGACTGGAGGCTCAGGAGAAGATCGAGTCCACGCAGCGCCTTCGCCAAATCTGTGGGCAGGTCTTTCGCTACGCCGTGGCCACCGGAAGGTTAGATCGTGACCCGACCAGTGCTCTTCGGGGTGCTCTGAAGACCGCTAAGAATAGGCACTACGCTTCCATAACCGATCCAGCGAAGGTTGGCGCGCTGATGCGGGCCATTGATGGGTACACGGGGCAGTTCGTCACGCAATGTGCGCTCCGCTTTGCTCCTCTGGTCTTCACTCGTCCGGGGGAGTTGCGTAAGGCGGAATGGGAAGAGTTCGATCCTGCTGCCAAGCAATGGAACATCCCTGCAGCGAAAATGAAGATGGGGATAGCTCATGTTGTTCCGCTATCCAAGCAGGCTGTTGCTGTGCTGGAGGAACTACGACCGGTCACGGGGAATGGACGCTACGTGTTTCCGTCCGTCCGAAGCTCGAGAGATCCAATGAGCGAGAACACCGTCAATGCAGCACTTCGTCGCCTGGGATACGGGACAGATGACATGACCGGGCACGGGTTCCGAAGCATGGCCTCTACTTTGCTGCATGAGATGGGGTGGACATCAGACGCGATTGAAAGGCAGCTTGCGCATTCTGAGAGAAATCCCATCAAGGCTGCCTACAATCGGGCGGAACACTTGCCTGAGCGCAGGAAGATGATGCAGGCGTGGGCTGACTATTTGGATAAGTTGAAGGTTGGATAAGTTGAAGGGAAAAGGTCAACCGCTTCTGAATTTGGCTGGCTGACTCTCTGCTCTGAGGTTTAGATTTCCCCGCGCGATGGTAGTCGCGCGGGGCGATATTTCGAAGCTGTGAATTAGATCGTTTGGCCCTGCCGCGAGTTATCTAAATCAGCATCCTTGGCAGGTGATCCGAATAGGCGAATTGGCTCTGTTGCCTACCGAATCCGACATCCGCCAACCCCATAGGACGAGCATTGGAGTTCCCAGGATTTCCTAGACAGAGCTAGCCTTTTTTGGGGGCAGCATTGGGAGACAGTCATGTCTGCAGGCAAGATCACCAGCAAGACCCGACGAGCCTACAAATTCATCGATGCGCATCGGGACGAGTTCAGTATCCAGATGATGTGTCGTCTGCTTGGGGTTGCTAGAGCCGGCTACTACGCATGGCGTGAACATGCGATTTCCGATCGAGCGCAAGAAGATGCGCGGTTGCTTCGTTTGATACGTGTGTCGGTTACCGCCAGCCACGGAACTTATGGCGCCCTCAGGGTGTTTCTCGACCTGAGGGAGCATGGAGAGGCATGCAGCAAACATCGGGTTGCTCGCTTGATGCGGGTGAACGGATTGCACGCGCTGCATGGTTATCACATACGGCACATCCCAGCTCCAGAACCACATGTCTTGATCCCAAATTTGCTCCAGCGTCAGTTCAGCGTATCGCGCCCGAACGAGGTATGGGTGACGGATCTCAACTACATCTGCACGTGTCAGGGGCGGCTGTACCCGATGGTTGTTTTGGATCTTTTCTCATGCAGGGTTGTTGGTTGGGTTGTCAGACCAACGATTCATCGAGAACTTGTTCTGGATGCCGTGATGAAAGCCGTGCGAAGCCGATGTCCTCGCAAAACCCTGATGTACTCGGATCAAGGCTCGCAGTACGGAAGCGATGCTTGGCGGCGTTTCTGCAAAGACAACCACCTTGAGCCAGGCATGAGCAGACGTGCCAACTGCTGGGACAACGCAGTCGCTGAGTTCTTCCTCAGTAGCTTGAAAAAGGAACGGATCAAGAAGCGCATCTGTGCGAATCGTGATGTGGCGACCTCGTACATATCCGACTACATTGATGGGTTTTATAATCCAACACGCCGCCACAGCCATCTAGGCCTGGGTAGCCCAGACGAGTTCGAGGCGGCGCATCGCCACCCTCGGTCAGGTGTTCACTAAATCCTGAGAACTCCAAATAAAGAAGACCCGTAGCCAATGCCTGCTCTAGATGCCACGTTGTCTGACAAACGGGTTTTATCCGGCGGCCGCTCCAGCGAGGCCACCCAGCACGCTTGCTAGGATTGGGTGCTCAAGAAGTTTGGCCAGCCTGGATTTTGCGTCTGCCTTTTGGTCCTCGGTTCCGCTTGAGGCCTCGATGGCATGGGCGAGCGTTTGGGCTGCACTCACGACGTTCTGAGTGTTGTAGTCGCCAATCTGGATGGAGTGCGAGCCTTGAATGTTGATAGTGTGCGCTCGCGGCTGGAGCGAGAGGGGAGTGCCAATCTTGAGCTGAAAGTGTGGCGCAATCCCACCGATGCCGACGTCATAGAAGGTGGCGTTCTGGATGTAGGAACGCTCAGTTTTACCGCCTGGAAGCGTTCGGGTCACGTAGTCGCCAGAGTCGACGTCAGCGGTCGGGTCCTTCAAGATTACGGTGGTTCCCGCAAAGGTGGCTTGGTAGGGGCCTTTCACTTCCCCGGACTGCTTTTCGATGAAAGCTTCCTGCATCTTGCCGATCATTACGTTGAGCTCCTTTTCTATCGTTGAGAGTTGGGGTCACATGAACAGTCGGTAGGGATAACTATTTCCAGGAAGATCTTGGACGTTGGAGATGGTCCTAGCGAGCTTCTGGGAGTAGCGGATGCTGACAGGCACTGGGTCATAGAGCGCATCGTTGTTCCAGTCCATCTTCGTCAGCGCCAGCGTTTCGTGAGCGATCGTTTCTAGCGGCCCAGTTCCCGCATGCCGGGTCAGCAGGAGTGGTCGGGGAATGCTCTTCCCGCCCTGGTAGTAGTCTGACTTGCTTGAGACATCTGGAACATTGCCCGCGGCCCAGAGAAGAGCAGACGTGCCCGACCGGGGGACAAACGTGCCTCGCGGCACCGGGTATCTCGCGGGTCGGGTGGGCGTGATGCCGCCAGAGGATTTGACCAGCCATACGCCCCGCCAAGTCGGTCTGGAGCTGATCTCGATGCACTCCACCTCGGGGACGGCGGTCAGCGCATCACGAGCACCTAGAACTTCGTCTTCCTTGAACGCATTGCTCTTATGGATGACCATTCGCCGAGGAAGAATGCCTCCGTTGCGCTGCTGGTAGATCGATAGACTGCGGGCAATGACCGCTCGCATATCTTCGCGTGACAAGAACGGATTTCGTCGTGCTTCGCGCACGTCCTTGACCGGATCCTTGGCCTCGAACGCCACGAACTGCATGCCGCCGCCATCCATGTCGAACACCTGCGAGCAGCAGGTGACAAAGTGGGTTTCGTCGTTGACCCTCTTCAGCGCGTATGCCAAGCCTATGTAAGCGGTATCCGTGGGTACTCCCGCCAGCGGGGCGAGCTTCCAAGGAATGCCACCGGCTTTGACATAGAGCGCGATCGACAGCCTCCAAGCCAACTGCGCCTTGTTTGAGAAGCTGAAGGTTCGGTCGTTGACCACCTGGGTCGGGATACCGTGCTTTGCTCCCAATGCCTTGAGGACATCGTGCGCGTCGAATCCGTCTCCGGACGTGTAAGGAAGCCATGCCTCTGGGAGATGGACTAGGACCACATCAAACTGCTCGTGCCTTGCGCTTAGTTGCGAGAGGGCTGCCTCGAAGGCGGCCACCAAGCGGTGCTGAAGCGGGCCGGATCCTGGAAGATCGTCGATGGAATCGGGCCAACGGATGTGGTTGGCCTTGTCGGAGGAAGCCAAGTCCACGCCGAAGACGCTGGCGAAGCCGGGAAAATCTGGCGCGTAGCCGCTTCTGTCGCTGGCCGAATGTTGTTCCTTCAGCGACGCCATCAGCGCGCCACGAGTCTTGAACGCTCTTTCTGGACCCACTGTGGCAATGCGAACGGTGGGAGTGAACTGGCTGAATGTCTGGGACGAGAAGGGGCCGTAGTGCGCCAGCCCGCGAAGGGGGTGGACATCTCGCCCCCCGGACTGTTCAGGAGAAAAGGCCAGCTCCGGTTCCGAAAGCAAGGACAGCGGCGGTAGCTGCGAGCGAGAAACATCTACCATCACTGCCTCCGGTCAAAATATTTGTCGTGATGTCCAGGGCGACTGAAGCCGGTAAGTGGTGAAATGCGGAAAGCCGCATCGACTCCCTCTTGAGCTTCGATTCCGAACGCTTGAAAAGTGATCCCCCGTGGAGAAGTGAGCAGGCTCGCCCACGCGTCGATGATGTTGGCCCAAGCGCCGTTGTATTTGGTGGCCCACCGCTCCCTTCTCCAGTCAGCGGTCGGGTCTGGCCGGCGCTGCGACGACCAAGCCAACGGGTCGTTCTGGGCTGTGTCAGAGAGAGCTGTCCGCTCATCACGCGGCACTTCCACGGCTGTGTAGGGGTCAAACCCGCACCACCAGCGCCCCTCAATCTCTTCCAGCCGAACCGAGATGGCTTCGTTGTAGTTGCGGCCAAACTTGTTACCCGTGAGGTCGCTTCCATAGGCCGCCCTGAGCTTGGATAGTTGGCTTTCGCGGCGATGTCGCTGTTCCTCTGTTTCGCTGTCTCTTGCGCTGGCAACCATAAGAGAGTGCCCGGTACGCTTGAGTCTGGGAATCAGCGGTCGCCGCAGAGCCAAAGCCCGCAGAAGGGCATCGTAGATGAGTCCTAGCGCCCAACTGTCTCGGATGGGATCCAGCGTCCAATGCCCGTTTAGCACTGGCTTCAGGCTGTGCAATGACGCGAGGATCTCTGCATCTTTGCCGAAGGCTGCGAGCTCGTTTCCAACCATTGCCACCGCTGCCCGACACTTGCTGGCCTTGAGCATTTCCCGCACCTCAAAAATGGAGGATGGATGACCCAGGGTCATTTTTCTGGCCGTGGTGGGGAGACTCTCCACCAGCAACGCGGAGAGGCGCAGCACGGGGAACTTCCGAGCTTCCGCCGTTCGCACGGGGATGGGGGCTGCGAGCCGGGCAGGCTGGAACGATAGGATATGGTCCAGCAGCGGGGCTGGAAGGCTGATTTGATTGAGCATATCGCCGGCCAATTCGTCGAACGTGGCGGACTCGATGATGAAGACATTGACGCCCGCAGAGGCAGCCTTTTTCAGGAAATCACTCACAGCCGGTAGTAGCTTGGAGCGGGAAGGCGCGCACCAATAGAGACCGCTGGGGAAGGGGTTCTCGTAGGTCAGGACGGACTCAAGTGCCTCCATCACGGAGGAATCGCGGCCGCTGTAGCCGACGACGACCAGACCGAATCGCTTGCAGGCTTCAACCATGGCCCGGCGCAGGTCATTGTCTTGGGAAGCCAGCTCGCTCGTGGTGTTCTTTAGGGACGTTGAGCGGTAGTCGCCATGAAGCTTGGTGATGAGGGGCCAATCAGACTCATCCAGGCAGCGCGTAGCCAGGTTGGCAGAATCTAGAGTCGCAACCGTCGGCTTGGCTGCGGTGCCAGGATATATTAGCGATGCCGCCAGCAGGCTGGATTCTTCAATCAGGGGGTCAAAGTTCGTCGTAAAGACGCATGGGGTCTTTGCGGCCGTTATTAGGCCGGCCAGCATCCGGTGCCCAAAACAGGGCGTCCCTTTGCTGATGGCGTCATCGATGTATTGCCGCCGATGGGTCTCTTGCGGATAAATCGCCTCGAACGCGGCCGCATACTCGGTTGGATCGTTCGGAGGCGGAAGTAGAGGGGTGCGAGAGAAGAACTCGTCGATGCGCTGAACCCATAGTGGATCACTCGGATCGACGTTGCGGCGAGGGAATCGGGTCTCTTGGCAGTAGAGCCTAGACTTGAAGTCCAGGATCATGTCATAGCCGGTCGGGATGCCCGAGGCCGCAGAGGCGCCGGCACCGAGAAGCCACGCATGGAGCTCGGGTCGGAGGCTGAAAGTAGTTGCGAACTTAGATGCAGAAATAACCTGGATGGATTTCGTCATCAGGCAGCTGAACGTAACCAAGTGATTAAGTTAACCCAATGCTACTACTGCTATTGGCTGATCTCCTAGTCTTAAGAGACTGGGGACAATTTCAGTCGCACTTTGCATCTTGGGGCGGGAGCGTATGCAGATTTTTTGGTGGACGGTATTTTGAGTCGCCCTCGATCTCGTACGCGGCCGGCATTCGGGGATGTTCGCTCTTGCCCGCGGGACGTTAAGCGACCCATAGCGGCCATTGGTGCGGCCGCCGAGCCTCCCGCCTGGTACGGTTATACGGCCGGCTTGTTAGCCGGACCCATTAACCCTAAGCTCAAGTTGTATCAAGGTGACAGCGCACCACACGGTGCGCTATGGGTAAGTCGTGTAACCGAATCCACGGGAAATTCTATTGGATAGTTAGAAGGGGGGATTGAGATGAGCTTCGAGCATAGAACGACTGATGACATGATCCGCATAGCGGCCGCGGGCGGGGGATTTACTCTCACTGCGACTCATCGCACTGCTAATGACTTGATCCGTATTGCCGCAGCCGCAAGCGGAAAGGGCTCTCGCATAACTTTCACCGGCCTTACGCATTTCACGACTGAAGACCTTATCCGAATCGGCGCCGCTAGCAAGGGATGTGTAATTCTTGAGGGCTAACCCCCTTCTAAAAATTCATTCAAGCCGATGCCGCTTCGCGGTAAGGATTGACTCAAGCATTGGCCCATGTCCGCTCGTGGCCGCTCCTCGCCCTTAGAGGGTCGAGGAGCGGCCTATTGAATTCAAGCATCCGTCTGCTCGGTCATCACTAAGGCATCATCGATCTCGATGCCCAGATAGCGCACAGTGCTTCTCAGCTTCCTTAAAATGCATGGATGGACACCAGTGGATACAGCTTTTATCGATCTAGATATACTTCTCACGCGCATCCGCAATCCGCGCTCCAAGGTTTACTTCCTTGATGCGGTAAGGGCATACAAGGCTGGGGCACTACGCGGTGCTCTCACATCGGCCTGGGTGACGATTGTCTACGATTTGATCGCAAAGTATCGAGCGCTCAGCGCGCTAGGCGATGCTGCAGCAACAGCGTTCCTTCTGTCATGGGACAACGCAACCACCGCGAGAGATGTCTCCCGGTTGCTTAGTCTGGAACGCATGATCATCGAAGATGCTACCGTCAATACGCAGGTGGTCAATCGGATAGCGCGGACACAGCTGGATCGATTGCGGGAAGACAGGCATCTTTGTGCTCATCCCGCTTTCTCTGCAGAAGCAGATCTCTTTGAACCATCAGCCGAGCTGGTCAGGCTGCACCTAGTGAACGCAGTTGAACTGGTTCTTTCCCAAGAGCCCCTGCAGGGTAGAGCGATCTCCGAGCTCTTCGACATGGACGTGCAGTCTCTCGGCTTTCCGACTTTCCATGAGCGCATCGTGGACTACGTCGAACAGCGCTATCTGTCGAGAGTTCGTGCGCAGAATGTCAGGAACTTCGGCACTGTTCTGGCGAAATCCTTGCTTAAAGGAGTTCCGGTGGCTTGGGAGTCACATCAACAGAAGATAATTTCATCATTGATAGCGATTCGCGAACGCGCGCCGGACGCTTGGCCAGAATTGTCGGGGGCGATTGTACAGCTGCTAGACAACTTATCCCCCGCAGATCGATCCCGGGCCATCACCTTCCTTGCCTCGTTCCATGATTTCTGGCCCCGGCTTCAGCCTCCAACCCAGATAGCACTGCAGGCGACGGTGGACAACGCTCGAAACGCGCCCGTACTCGACCAGCGGGTTCTTTCGGGCGTCTCCTTCCCAAGGTTCAGCGAATCACTTCTAGCGCTGATCGAAAATATGAGTCGTGAGCAGTTACTTGAATCAGTCGCTTATCTGCCACGTGCCCAGCTGTGGCCCCGAGCACTTTCTGAGTACAGAGGTTCAGCCGGTTGGCGACGCTCGGAGCTTAACTTCAGGGAGCTGATACAGCCGTTTGCTGACAACTTGAGTGGCCAGCAGATCGGTCAAGTCCTAGACGCCGTGATCGATAATGGTCAAAACTGGGATGCAGGTGATACCAATATGCTCCTTGCGGCACTAATGCGCGACATTGGGGTTGGTAATCTTCCGCCCTCAGAAGTGCGTGATCGATTCTATCGTCACTTGCATCGCGTGCGCCGAATCCGAATCTATGACGCAGTTATCAATGCTCTCCAGTCTGATGGTTGGCGCCCCCCAGAAATTCAAGAGCCTGACGAAGATGCTTTAGAATGAGTGCGAGGCTGAGCTGCTAATGCAAGGCCACAGTTGAGGTAGGCGCGGTGGGCCACTGGAGCGAGCCACTCACTCTAGTCGCCGCAACGGCAATGGCGGCGAGTCGCACCAGCTCCGGTATCTCGCGTGAGGGTCATGGAACTCGGTCGGCCATGAACTGCGCTCCTTGCTAGTTCCATCGGAAGGAAGTACTCGGACTGCTCTTTCAGCCGTATGTGCCTTATATTTGGTTCTTCACCCAACTCCGGGGAAGGCCGCTCGGATCTTCAGAAAGAAATACGTGTCGTCACGGTATCCGTAGGCGACGCGCTTGATGACCTTGATCTTGTTGTTGATCCCTTCGACCAAGTTTGTCCCGAGAGGCCACCGGCAGTGAGCCAGAATGCCCGGAAGATATGGCTGCAGACGCCGGACAAAGACGCGCAGCGGCTCCAGCCCGCTCCGCAGGGCGCGATATTTCCATGAGCGCCATGCCCTCTCCGCCCAGCCCTGGCTTCGATAGCGCCACAGCTGTTTGAGGTCATCCTTGAGTAGGTAGGTGGTCAACAAGGCTTTGTTGGCTGCCAGCAGTTCCTCGAGCTGGACGCGTTGTTCGACTGGGACGTTCTGGCGATTTCGCAACAGCAGCCATCGAGAAGTCTTCACCACCCGCCGAGCTGGCTTGTCGGCATGTAGACGATTGGCCTCGTCCACGCGCACTCGATCGATGACTTCGCGACCGTACTTGGCCACCACATGGAACAGGTCATAGACCACCTCGGCATTGGGACATTGCGCTTTCACCTCCAGGTCGAAGGCTGAATTCATATCCATCGCTACGGCCTGGATCCGCTCACAGCCAACCTTGCCTAGAAGCTCAAAGAAGGGCCGTATGTCAGCGCGGCTACGTCCTCGTCCAACCCAAAGCACTCGTTTACGGGCCGGCTCAACCACTACCGTGGCGTAACGATGTCCCTTCTGAATCGCAAATTCGTCCATCGCGATCACACGAACGTCAGATAGGTCTATCGGGCCCAACGTCTGTGCCAGATGCTTGAAATCAAGTGCTTTTACCGTTTTCCAGTCCAGACCGTGCCACTTTGCGGTGGCGTGGATTGAAGTCGTCGCGCACATGCGCGCGACGCTCTGTGCAAGCCGTTGCGTCACTCGGGTATGCCGCTCCAGCCAATCCAAGTGCTCCAGTTTTGGTCCACAGCGAGGACAAGCCAGGCGCTGTCGCTGGACCTCCAACTCTACTGGCTCATCAAATATCGGCAGGTCGCGGACCCGGCGGAGCGTGTGGTCGTGAATAGCCACGACCCACCTGCGGCAACCACCGCAGCGTCGTTTGCGCCGCGAATCAGGCAGCAGTGAAAGCACCAGCCACGTGGCTGCGCCACGGACCTCGCGCCGCCAGCCATCCAGGCGATACCCGGCCCAACCTCCCAACAACGGCATACAATCCAGCTTGGCCACGGCCGGCCCCAGTTTGTAGTCTCGACAACCACAATCTAGCGGGTCGGCCGTGAGCCCCTCCCCTCAGATGGGAGAAGAACCTTATATTTCCGCTTCTGGCCGTCAGCTGCCGGTGGCCATGGTTCAATACATGATCCGACGGGCTTAGGCCACGAGCGGGATAACGATTGGAAAATATTTCAGACCCTTAGTACCTCCTTGAAGCAGGATTGGCCTGCTTTGTCTGTGCGCCGCGCATGGGCATACAGCTTCGAGTGCAAGGTATGAAAGATAAGTCTGAGTTCCTTTACTGCGTCTTCATCGTAGCGGCTGCGATCCTGTCGGCCGTCGCCCGATGTTCGTTCACCCGTCCCGACCAGTTCGGGCGCGATTCCTACGACTAACCCCCCTTAGATAGACGCACAAGGCCCGGCATTGCCCGGGCCTTGTGCGTTATGCCATCAATGAAAGGAAATCAAGATGCATCACGTTGAAACCATGGCTTATGCAGGACAAGTTCCCTGGCATGGCATCGGGAGCCAGTTGGCACCAGGTCAGTCGATTGATGTCTGGCGCGAGCGCGCCGGAATGAACTGGTCTTTGGAGGAGGCTGAGGTTCGCTTTGTCGCAGACAGCGTTGAGCGGTACCCCGCTCGCGCCTTTCCAAGCCAGAAAGTGCTTTACCGTTCTGATACTAAGCGACCGCTGGCCGTGGTGTCCAAGCGCTATCAAGTAGTCCAGCCGCGGGAGATCCTTGAGTTCTACCGTGACCTCACGCGCTATAGCGGCTTTGAGCTGGAGACGGCAGGCGTGCTTCGTGGTGGGCGTAAGTTCTGGGCATTGGCCCGTACTGGGCAGGGTGTGGCTCTGAAGGGCCAAGATCAGGTCAATGGCTACCTTCTTCTGGCTACGGCCTGTGACGGAACGCTGGCTACCACCGCCCAGTTCACCTCAGTTCGCGTGGTGTGTAACAACACCCTGCAGATCGCTGTTGGGGATCGAACCGGAGCCATCAAGGTCCCGCATCGCAGTGCCTTCGATGCTGACAGGGTGAAGAGCCAGTTGGGTATTGCGGTGGAGGGTTGGCACGGCTTCGTAGAGAGGATGCGGGTCCTCTGCGAGACACCAGTGAACCCTGACGCAGTCGACGAGACACTGCGTAACCTGCTCACTTATCCGGCTGCTCAGAATGGAAAAACAGTCGTGAACGAGCAGGCTGTAGCCAAGGTGCGGTCGCTGTACGACGGGCAGGGGAGAGGAGCTAGCTTGAAGACCAGCAAGGGCACCGCCTTCGGTCTTCTCAATAGTATCACCGAGTTCGTGGACCACCATCGGCGGGCGCAGAGTACGGAGAACCGCTTGGATGCTGCTTGGTTCGGCCAGGGGGCATTGCTAAAGCAGAAGGCTTGGAAGGAACTGTTAGGGGAGGCCGCATGAACATTTCTCCGCAGAAGCAGCGCCTGGAAAAGCTACCTGACGGTTTGAACGAACGTGACAGCTTCGTCCTCTCTCAGGCATTGGAAATCCTAGAGAGCAGAGCAATGGTCAGTGGTCTGGTATTGGGAGATCCCGATGTTGCCGGCAGGTTCTTCCGTCTGCGTCTAGGCAATGAAATCCGCGAGCACTTCGAGGTGGCGTTCCTCGATGCCCGTAACCGCCTGATCGCCGTAGAACGGCTGTTCTCGGGTTCCATAGATGGTGCTGAGATCCATCCGCGGATTGTCGTCCAACGTGCCTTGGCCCTGAACGCAGCAGCGGTCCTACTGGCTCACAACCACCCTAGCGGGCATTGCGAGCCGTCAGCAGCGGATCGAGCCATCACCAAGCGGTTGAAGGAAGTATTGGCGATGGTGGAGGTGAGGGTCGTCGACCACCTTGTGGTGTCGGCAAGCCAAGGGACCTCGATGGCTCAGCTCGGGCAGATCTAAGGCCCGGATACTTAGGAGAACAGCATGAAGGAAACGGAGACGTCCTGGTCATCGACCAGGGCGGCAATGGCTCGTGCCAAAGCAGCTGATTTAGACCGACAGGCCCGGGAGGTAGAGCGCTCAGCTACCGACGGAAACTGGCGCATGAAGGCGCGGACTAGAGAGGCTGCGGAACGTCTACGGCGAATGGCAGGCCGATACTTGGTGAAGGCCCTGAAACTAGAAGAAGGGCTAGATGCCCGGCTTACTCAAGATCTCTTCGAGTAGTGCCTTCCGGCGTGGTGCTGGAAGGCTAGCAAGAGCGGCTAAGGCCTGAGCGAGACGAGCCTGCTGTACTTCGCTTTCATCACCTATCAAAAGGATCGCGTCTGCCATAGCTGCCGATGACGCCAGCAAATACGCGGCCGGCACTTGAAGAGCGTCAGCCAACGAAAATAGTGATTCCAAGCTTATGGCCATGGACTCGCTCTCGTAGCGGCTTATGCGTGCCGAGGCAGTGTCCTTATCAAGTCCCATTCGAACTCCGACTTCGCGTTGGCTAAGCCCTCGAAGCAGTCGGGCTTGGCGCAGGCGCGCAGCCACTACGCCTCGGGGTTCGAGGGCAGGGCCGGCCATTAGCAGGAGGTGACCGATGTAGTCATACCAACAGGATGACGGATGATCTACGCCCCGGGTAGACTCTACGTATCACGTAAGTTTATTGCAAGCCTTGAACTCTTAGCTCTGTGTTCGCTACTGCGTTGTGGGGGAATCGAGCGGTCATGTTGAGGAAGGAAGAAGTGGGAGAGCTATGGCCATGGATATAGCTGGCACAACGAATGGAAGCACATCGATGGCTCATCCTCAGGAGAGGGCCTGATGGCGGATGAAAACCACTACGAAGTCCTCGGGGTACGCCCCGAGGCGCCCCTCTGGGAAATAGAACTGGCCTACAAGGGCCGGCGGAGCCAGTACCACCCTGACCGGTACGCCGCGGGTGACGAGGCTGCTGTGGCATGGGCAACCGCCAAGATGCAGGCTGTCAACAGGGCCTATGCCGTCCTAAAGGACCCGGATCAACGTGAGCGCTTCGACCGCACCCAAGCGTCGGCCGGGCCCGCTGATCCAGGTCCGCGGACGGAGCGGGCCAAGGCCCCGGAGCCTCCGCAGCTCCGCTCACTTCGAGAGGCACTGGAAGGGCTCGAGTTCAGCAACGAGCCCTTCGAGCGCGTGTTCGTGGCTCCCCACATCCCAAGGAAAAAGCTCCAAGGAGCCCTAGACAGCTACGGGGAGAGGCTACGTGCCCAAGACGTGGTCGTGCTCATCGACGACACCGTGTTCGGCGGTGCCAGGGAGGGCGTTCTCATCACCGAAACCCAGATTCGGTGCAAGGCCAAGTTCGAGCAGGCTGAGATCCGGTTACTGGGTTGTCTGACCGAGATCACCGCTCACGGTGCGCACATCCGGATCCATGGCGAGCCCTTCATCACATTGAGTGTTCCTAACCCGGATGACCTGCGACGGCTGTTCAGAGCCGTCAGCCACTACTTGCAAGAAATCAACTGATCTCAACCAACAGGGGAATGACATGAGGTACCTGATAGGCCTGTACGGCGTGACCGTGCTAATTGCGGCCATCTGTTTCGATATCTGGGGGCGCTACGCGTACAAGGGTTTCTTCTACAACTTAGGGCAGGGCCTGATCTGGCCTGCAGTGGTTTTCCCTTCGCTAGGGAAGATGATCGGCGGACTGATCTGGATAGTGGTGATCTTCTGTCTGCTCGTGTTTGTGAGGAGGCGATAAGCATGGGATCAAGAATCCAAAAGATGCTCACGGTTGCACTCATCACGCTGGGCCTGTGCGCGTGCAGCAGCGAACTGGATAACGTCCGAGGCCAGTTCATCGACAGCTGCATGAGTGGTGGTGGATCCAAGTCCAACTGCAAATGCGCCATCGACAAGCTGCAGGACCACTACGGCGAAAAGGGCCTTTTGGCTATCGACGCACAGGGCTATCCGCCGGCGGACTTCGTGGACCAGCTCGGAATAGCAGCCAACCAGTGTCGGAGTCGCTGATAGGCCATCCCTGGCAAACCAACTGTTGCGCCGGCCACAACAAGGCGGGACCGCTCTCGCTCTGCTGTGCCGCCTGCTCAGACAACACATTCACAAGGAATCTCATGAAAGGCATCAAATACGTAGCAGCCGTGACGGCTGCGCTTCTTCTAGCTGGGTGCAGCAAGCCAGTGCTGGACTGGCGTAACGCGGACCTGAGTAACGGCAAGATCTACGAGGCCGGCGCCAACGAGCCATTCGATGGCAAGGTGACGGGTGTACCTCACAGCCAGATCGAACCACTGCTGGGGCCGCTGCGGAAGATCTTCCAGAACCTCAATACCAATCAGCCTACGAGCATGACATCTCTGCTAGGGAACATGGACTACGTCTGCGATGTTGACGTGGAGGAGGGTCTGGTAGGAGGCCACTACATCTGTCGGTACCCGCAATCGCAGGTAGTGGCATATGAAGGCCGACGCACAGACGGTGGCCTTGATGGTGAGACGGTGTTCCACACCAAGGCCGGCAATCCGGGTGTTGTTCTCGGGATGAAAGATGGAAAGGTCAACGGGCGTATCCAGATCTATTTCGCTGACAACCCGAAGCAGCTCTCTTATGAAGCCGCTGCAGTCGATAGTGCACTGGAGGGTGAGGCCGTCCTCTACTACCCGGATGGCAAGGTCAAGACAAAAGGAAGCTTCAAGGGAAGTGTCCCGATTGGTGTGTGGGAGGCCTACTGGGAGCAGAACGGGGCAGTCTCAGAGCGTGTGGCATACGAGAGCGGCAAGGTAGTCTCGCAGGCCCGCTACCTCCAGGACGGAACTGAGTACCTGACAGAGCCAGAGATGTGGGCACTGCACCGTTCGATCTCCGAGAGCGATGACTTCACGCTGACGCCAAAGCAAGACGTACTGCTGGCGGAGGCTGAGAAGCGGTACGGGTCAATTCGCCTGAAGACACCTTCGCAGCGTGAGGCTGCGTCCAAGGCCAGGCAGGAAGCCATCCGGGCTGACAAGATCGCTCGCGGTCTGGATCCGGACTGCTGGGTCTGTGACGGATCCGATAAGCGGTAGTGCAGGGTGGATCGTTCGATAAGGGCGGACGTGCGCAAGCACGTCCGCCTATACCCCGTGATTTTGTTTTGCCTCATAGACGCAGGCATAGAGAAGGAATGCTCATGAAAAAGATAGGAGTAGTACTGTTGTTGATGTCAGCAGTGACGGCACTGGCAAGCTGCAAGAAGGAGCAGCCGCTTACGCAGGCTGGTGACATCAACCTAGCTGGCTGCGAAGTACCCGCAGGGCTGACCGCAGCGCAGGCAGAGGAGGTGGACTGCGTGCCTGAGAAGGAAGCTGTCGCGCCAGTTGCCCAGGGAGCCGCGGCCACAGATGACCAGGTGATCAAGGAAGCGTTGGACCGTCAGGCCTTCATATACGAACAAGCCGAAGAAGATGCAGAAGCTAGGCGTTCAACGACAGGAGATCTGAACGGTGACGGTGTAGATGACCTAACGGTTGTGTATGTCCTCACGGCAACAAATGGTGGAAACGGCTATGCCACCCACCTGGCAGCCTTCGTTCATGAGGGCTCTGGTTTGAAGTTTGCTAGCTCCATTCCTGTAACCGGGGTTCACCCCCGTTATCACGGACACTTACGAGAAGGCCGACCGAGGCCTTGAGGAGTGTTCATGTCGAAGCGAAGGAAGTTCAGTGCAGAGTTCAAGCGTGGCGCAGTTG
>NZ_JBRREK010000044.1:0-38231 GCF_056760235.1 Stenotrophomonas sp. STEN018 | reverse complement strand
AGCCATGCTCGGCAGAGGCCTTCCCGGCAATCCATCAGGTTTTGTAGGAGCGGCATCAGCCGCGAAGCCGATGGTGAATCAGATTGCAGATATAGCCGGCGTTTCATTGCTGCCAGCTTCGCGGCTGATGCCGCTCCCACAAGGCTGTTGCGGGCCTGCCGCAGCGCGGCATGGCTGCGCTCTACAGTAGGTGCCCACTATTTCTGATCCGCCATCACCGGCTTCTGCCGATGGCGTGCGAGTACACGCCTGCCAGCATTCCTCAAGGTGCAAATGGGGACGGATATGGCAGCTCAGCGAAGTGCGGGTAGCACGAGTCAACATCACTCAAGCGTCGCGTTCGCCGGGAAGGCGGTAGCTGCGTGTTTTCTAGCCGGTATCTGCATGGCCATTCTGGCGCCCGGCTTACCTCCTGTGCGGCTGCGCTGGGCAGCATTGTTGGCAGGCGTGCTGTTATGGCTCACAGCCCCACGCTGGCGCTGGCTGGGTGCGTTGCTGGCCGGCCTGGGCTGGACTTGCCTGCATGCAGGCTGGGGCTTGGATCAGCAGCTGGCAGCACACAGGGAGGCACAGGAAATCACGGTGACGGGCGTTGTAAGCAGCCTTCCCCAGCACGAGATCCGTCGTACCCGCTTTCAACTAAGCGTAGACACCAGTACTGATGTCCCTGCCGACCTGCGCGGGCGCGTGGTGCAGGTCGCCTGGTACGACGACTTCGGTGCGGCAGAATCCGGTCCACGAATGCAGGTGCATGCGGGCGAACGCTGGCAGCTGAACCTGCGCCTGCGGGCACCGCGCGGACTGGTCAATCCCGGTGGTTTTGACGCCGAGCGACATGCGTTGGCGCAGGGCATTGCCGCCAGCGGAGTCGTGCGCCAATCGCCTGCACCGCAACGGTTGGCGGTAGCTGCTGGCCTGGGGGCATGGCGCGAGCGCATGGCTGCGCGGATCGCAGCACAGGTTCCCGCCGCGTCCTCGCGCTATGTGCAGGCCTTGGCGCTGGGCGATACGCGCGGTCTCGGCGAAGGCGACTGGCAGGTGCTGCGCGCAACTGGGCTGACCCATCTGATAGCAATCTCGGGTTTTCACGTCGGCATGGTTGCGCTGTGCGCAGCGTGGTTGGTGGCAGGGCTCTGGCGCCTGTTGCCTTGGTGCGGCCGCCGTTGTCCGCGTCCGCAAGCTGTTGCCATTGGCGCGTTGCTCGGGGCAGCGACATACGCGGCGGTGGCCGGGTTCGGTTTACCAACGGTGCGCACCGTGCTGATGGTTGCGGTGGTGGTGCTGGCACGACTTGGGCGCAGACCGATCGATGTGGCTGGCGCATTGGCGTTGGCGGCCTTGGCCGTGCTGTGGCTGGCACCATTGTCGGTGTTGACCGCCGGCTTCTGGCTCAGCTTTGCCGGGGTGGCGTGGTTGCTGTGGTGTCTGCCCGAGCGCACGCATTGGCTGCGCGGCTTTTTGTCGGCGCAGCGTGTTGCGACGCTGGGCCTGTTGCCGCTGACGGTGCTGCTGTTCGGCCAGGCCTCGGCGATCGGTCCGCTGGCCAACCTGGTTGCAATTCCCTGGTGGAGCCTGGTGGTGGTGCCGCTGGCGCTTATCGGTACGGCACTGGAGGCGATATGCAGTGGCGCGGGCGGTTTGGCTTGGCGGGCCTCGGCATGGTGTTTCGATCTGAGCTGGCCGCTGTTCCAGACGCTGGGCAGCGGTCGCTATTCATTGTGGTGGCTGCCCGAGCCGGATTGGTTCGCCTTGCCTTTGGCTCTGCTCGCTGCGGTGTGGCTGTTGCTGCCGGCTGGGGTTCCCGGCAAGTGCCTGGCGGTCCTGTTGTGGTTGCCGCTGTGTCTGCCATGGCGCGACAGGCCCCGCTCTGGCGAGTTCGAGCTGGTCACTTTGGATGTGGGGCAGGGCTTGGCGGTGCTGTTGCGTACCCGCCAGCACGCGCTGCTGTTCGATACCGGGCCGGCGGTAGCTGACGGCTTTGATGCCGGCGAGCGGGTGGTGGTGCCAGCATTGCGTGCCTTGGGCGTGCCGCGTCTGGATCGGGTGGTAGTCAGTCATGGCGATCATGATCATGCCGGTGGATTGGCAGCGGTGCAGGGTGTTCTGCCGCCTGCGGAGTTGTTGATGCCGCCGGGACTGGCCTTGGGCGCAGGCGCTGGAGCGGCCTGTGAGGCAGGTCAGGCGTGGCAATGGGATGGCGTGCTGTTTGAGTTCCTGCACCCCACGCCGGGGTTCCCGTATCTGGGCAATGAGTCCAGCTGCGTGCTGCGGGTACAGGGTGCCTACGGGGCGGCGTTGTTGACTGGCGACATCGGTGAGGTGATCGAGCAGCGCCTGCTCAAACAGATGCCGGCAAAGCTGCGCGCGGAGCTGGTGCTGGTCGCCCACCATGGCAGCGGCGGATCTTCCAGTCATGCTTTTGTGGCAGCGACCGACGCACGCCTGGCGCTGATCTCCAGTGGCCATGGCAACCGCTTCGGACACCCACGCGGCGATGTGGTGGCGCGCTGGCAGCGTTCCGGGGCCGAGGTGCTGACCACGGCCGGCAGCGGGGCGCTGCAGGTCTGGCTGGGTAGGGAGGGTTTACAGCTGCGTGAGCGCAGAATCTGGCGTTCGAGGTCATGGGACGCCGCTGAGCGGGCGCGGGCGGCTGCTATCCTATCTGACATCAAATACGCGGCCACGGCGCCGGAGGGTTGAAACGTGTGGGAACTGGTCAAAGCCGGCGGATGGCCGATGGTGCCGTTGCTGTTGTTGGGCGTGCTGGCGTTGGCGATCGTCCTGGAGCGTTTCTGGAGCCTGCGCCGTAACGAGGTGCTGCCACCGGGTCTGGGCCAGGAGGTCCGCAACTGGGCCGCGCGCGGCAAGCTGGACGCCTCGCATATTGATTCCCTGCGTGCGAACTCACCGTTGGGCGCGTTGCTGGCCGCCGCGCTTGAGGCGCGCAACCGCCCGCGTGACCAGATCCGTGAGCGTATCGAGGACACCGGCCGCCATCTGGTGCATCGGATGGGTCGTTTCCTCAATGCACTCGGCACCATCGCCTCGGCTGGCCCGCTGTTGGGCCTGTTGGGCACGGTCGTCGGCATGATCCAGATGTTCCTGGGTATTCTCGATCACGGTGTCGGCGATGTCGGCCAGCTCGCTGGCGGTATCGGCAAGGCCCTGGTGTGTACCGCGACAGGCATGATGGTCGCGATCCCGGCGTTGATGTTCCATCGCTACTTCCGTGGCCTGATCGATGGCTATGTGATCGAGATGGAGCAGGAAGCCAGTGCGCTGTTGGATGCACTTGACGGCCGTCCAGCGGTAATGGCTGCCAGCAAGGCTGCTGTGCCGCGCCCGGCGGCAACCGAGAAGGCCTGAGCCCATGCGGATTGGTAGCAATAGCACCCAGGATGAGCCGCATATCGATCTGGTGCCGTTGATCGATGTGATCCTGGTGCTGATCATTTTCTTCGTGGTCACCACCACCTTTGATGCGCGCTCGACGCTGCAGGTGCAGTTGCCCACGGCCAGCGACCAGAAGACCAGTTCGCCGCAGAGTTCGCTGAGCGTGCTGGTCAACGCCGATGGCCGCTACTTCGTCAACGATCAGGAAGTGCTGCGCACCGACATCGAATCGCTGAAGCAGATCATCGCGCAGCTGGCCGGTGCCGATCGCGAGCAGACAGTATTGCTGCGCGCTGATGCACGCACGCCCTATCAGGCCGTGGTCACCGCGCAGGATGCCTTGGGTCAACTCGGTTTCCGCCGTATTGCGATTGCCACCGCGCCGGAAGCCAAACAATGAGTGATAACGAATCGGCCTGGAAGATATACAAGCGCTTGTTGAGCTTCGCCAAGCCCTATAGACCGCTGTTGTTGATGGCCGGCCTGGGCATGTTGATCGAGGCCGGTGCAGGCAGCGGCTTTCTGATCTTGATGAGCCCGATCACCAATAGTCTGGTGAACCCGAAGGACATCAACCAGTGGATGCCGTTGGCCGTCATCGGTTTGTTCCTGTTGCGTGGTGTGGCCGGCTATTTGACCGACATCGGCATGGGCAAGGCCGCGCGCAGCATCGCCCGTGATTTCCGGGTGCTGGTGCTGGGCAAGTACCTGCGGCTGCCTGGGCAGCGTTTCGACTCCGAGCCGGTGCCGTCGATGCTGGTGCGACTGGGCTCGGACAGTGACCAGGTGGCGCAGGCTGCGATTGATGCGATGAAGGTGGTGCTGCAGCAATCACTGCAGGCGCTGGGTTCGCTGGCAGTGATGCTGTACTACAGCTGGCAGGTGACGCTTGCGATCTTCGTGCTGGCGCCACCACTGGCGTGGGTGATGAACATAGTGGCCAAGCGTTACCGGCGCATCAGTCATCGCATCCAGGAGAGCGGCGCTGATCTGCTGCAGGCTGCCGATCAAGCCCTGTCCAGCCATCAGGAAGTGAAGATTTACGGTGCGCAGCCGGCTGAGTTGGATCGTTATACCGGGTTGGCCAATACCAACCTTCGGCTGGCGATGAAGGTTGAGGCTACGCGCAGCATTTCATCCAGTATGGTGCAGTTGATCGGTGCGGTCGGCTTGGCTGCGTTGTTGCTGATCGCGGGCCACGAAGCAGCTGCCGGGCGTTTGACGGTGGGCGACTTTGTCGGCCTGCTGATGGCGATGCTGGCGATCATTCCGGCGCTGAAGCAGCTGACCAACGTACAGAACATGACCCAGCGCGGCATCGCTTCGGCGCAGCGCCTATTCCATGTGCTTGACGCCAACGATGAAGTGGATGCGGGTAATCTGCCGCTCCAGCGCGCCAAAGGCCTGCTGGAGTTCCGTCACGTCACCGCGCGCTATGCGGGCCAGGCCAAACCGGCGCTGGAAGACATCAGTTTCATTGCGAAGCCTGGCACGGTAACCGCCATCGTCGGCCGCTCTGGCAGCGGCAAGTCGACCCTGATCAAGCTGATCCCGCGCTTCTATGAAATCGAGGCAGGTCAGATCCTGCTCGATGGCCATCCGCTGCAGGACTACAAGCTGGCTGATCTGCGTCGGCAGATCGCCCTGGTTGGCCAGCAGGTCACCTTGTTCAATGGCAGCATCGCTGAGAACGTCGCCTATGGTGAGTTGCAGGAGCGCAGTGCCGAGCAGTTGCAGCAAGCGATCGAAGGCGCCAATGCCAGCGAATTCGTCGAGCAGCTGCCGCAGGGCGTGGATGCGCAGGTTGGGGCAAAGGGCGGTCGGCTGTCCGGCGGCCAGCGTCAGCGCCTGGCGATTGCCCGCGCGATGCTCAAGGATGCACCAATCCTGATTCTGGACGAAGCCACCGCTGCGCTGGACAACGAATCCGAGCGGCTGGTGCAGGACGCGCTGCAGAAGCTGATGCCCGACCGCACCACGCTGGTCATCGCCCATCGCCTGTCCACCATCGAGCACGCCGACCAGGTGTTGGTGATGGACCAGGGGCGCATTGTTGAACGTGGTACCCATGCCGAATTGCTGGCGATGGGTGGCCTGTACGAACACCTGCATAGCATGCAGTTCCGCGATAGGCAGGAATGATGGCCAAGCAAGGACCGCAAACGCCGGCCTACTGGTATGGCGATGCGTCGGTGCCGCTGCCGGCGCGGCTGTTGGCTCCATTGTATGGCGCGGTAACCGGTCTGCGTCGCAGCCTGTACCGGCGTGGCTGGCTACGTGCCCGGCAGGTGCCGTTGCCGGTGATCGTGGTCGGTAATATCACTGCCGGCGGTACCGGCAAGACTCCGCTGACCATCGAACTGGTCAACCGCCTGCGTGAAGCGGGTTGGAAGCCCGGTGTTGCCAGTCGCGGTTACGGTCGCGATGAGGCCGATACGGCGCGTTGGGTTACCGCCGATATGGAGGTGCGCTTGGGCGGCGATGAGCCGCTGTTGATCGCCTGGAAGACCGGGGTGCCGGTGCGGGTGGACAAGGACCGGGTCGCCGCGGCCAAGGCTTTGCTGGACGCCGGTTGTGATGTGGTGGTCTGCGATGACGGCCTGCAACACTACCGGCTGGCGCGCGATATCGAGATTGAAGTGGTGGATGCCGTGCGCCGTTACGGCAACGGTCGGCTGCTGCCGGCCGGGCCATTGCGCGAGCCGGTCGCGCGCGCCGCGCATTGCGACTTCCGTGTGGTCAATCTAGGGCAGACCAGCGATGCATCCACCCAGGCGGAAGACTCTGGCTTCGGTGAATGGGCGATGCGTCTATCCATCGATTCGGCGCGGCCGTTGAAGGGCGGTCGCGACAAACCTCTGAAGGCGTTTGCCGGACTGCGCGTGCATGCGGTGGCGGGCATCGCCAATCCACAGCGGTTTTTTCAGATGCTGCGCAGCCGTGATATCGGCGTGGTGCCGCATGCCTTTGCCGACCATCATCGCTATACGGCGGAAGATCTTTCCTTCGGCAGCGAGTTGCCGGTATTGATGACCGAAAAGGACGCAGTCAAGTGCCAGGGCTTCGCCACGGCATGGCACTACGCGGTGCCGCTGCAGGCCGAGTTGCCGGCGGCATTCTGGGTGGCCTTGCTGGACCGCCTGGGTAAGCTGTCCCGCGGTTGAGGCAGGCCGTTGTTACGCGTGTTGGTAAGGAGTTGAGATGAGCAAGGTTCCCGAATTCGTGGTGGCCATTCCGGCCCGCTATGCCTCCACCCGGTTGCCGGGCAAGCCCTTGGCGCTGATCGCCGGGGAGCCGATGGTGCTGCACGTGGCGCGCCGTGCGCTTGCTGCTGGTGCCCGCGAAGTCTGGGTGGCAACCGACGATGCACGTATCGCGCAGGCGGTGGCGGGGCTGCCCGGTATCCATGTGGCGATGACCGACCCCGCGCATGCCTCCGGTACCGACCGCCTGGCCGAATGTGCGCGCCGGGCCGGTTGGGCTGACGATGTGATCGTGGTGAACCTGCAGGGCGACGAGCCGTTCGCTCCGGCCGCAGGCATCCAAGCGGTGGCGACGATTCTTGCCGACAGCGGTGCACCGATGTCGACGCTGGCAACGCTGGTCGAGGATGCCCCGACCTTGTTTGATCCCAATGTGGTCAAGCTGGTAAGGACTGTGCAGGGCGATGCCCTGTACTTCAGCCGCGCGCCGATTCCGTGGCACCGCGATGGCTTCGCCAGCAGCCGCGATGTGCTGCCGGCGGGGCAGTGGTTGCGGCATATCGGTATCTACGGTTACCGGGCCGGTTTCCTGCAGCAGTTTGCCGCCATGCCGCCCGGCAATCTGGAGCAGATCGAATCGCTGGAGCAGTTGCGGGTGCTGGAAGCTGGTTTCCGCATTGCGGTGGCCTTGTCGCCGGCGCCGTTCCCGCCAGGAATCGACACCCCGGAAGACCTGCACCGCGCCGAGGCGCAGATGAAGGCGGCGCAATGAAGCTGCTGGTGGTCTGTCTGGGCAATATCTGCCGCTCGCCGATGGGCGAAGGGGCGTTGCGCGCACGGATCGCCGAGGCAGGGCTGGGTAGTTGGGTTCAGGTCGATTCGGCTGGCACCTCGGGCCATTGGCATGCCGGGCGCGGCCCGGACCCACGTGCCGTTGCCTGCGCCCGCCAGCACGGCGTGGACATCTCCGCTCAACGTGCCCGTCAGCTGCTGGCCGAGGATTTCGAGGAATACGACCTGATCCTGTGCGCTGATGGCGACAATCTGCGTGACGCCCGGGAGCTGGCGCCCGCAGGCTTCGAAGCGCGCGCGGTGTTGTGGCTGCCGTGGGCAGGCATTGAAGGGGCAGATGTGGTGCCGGATCCCTATTACGGTGACGTGGGAGATTTCGAACACAGCTGGGCACTGCTCGATACTGCGGCCCAGGCCACAGTGCGCCGCCTGTCGCGGCGCGATGACTCCGGCATAATCCCTGCATGAACGAAACCCGCGTAACGGAACTGCCCACGTCTGGCATCTGGCTGAACGCAGCGCCTGCGACCCTGCAGGACATGCGCGGCCGCCCGCTGGTGCTGGCTTTCGTCAATGGCGCCTCGGTGTGGTGCATGCAACGGCTGGCCGAGGTCATGCGCTGGCAGGCACGCAATCCTGGCAAGGTACAGCTGCTGGTGGTGCAGGTGCCGCGCTTCGAGTTCGAGCGCGAGCCGCAACATGCGTTGAAATTGCTGCGTCGGCAAGGCATCAGCGCGCCTATCCTGCTGGACGCACAGTGGGATGCCTGGCGCCGGTTTGACGTGCAGTCCTGGCCAACCCTGCTGATGCTCGATGCCTACGGGCAGGAACAGGAGCGTCTGGTGGGCGCGGCCGGTGACCTGGAGCGGGCCTTGAACAGCCTGGGCGAAGGCGTGATGCGTCCGCTGGACGACGATGCGTATGGCATCCGTGAGATCAACGCCGAGCCGCGCCTGCCACTGCTGTTCCCGGCTGGTCTGGTCGCCACGGCAGATCGCCTGTACGTGGCCGACACCGGCCATCACCGTATTCTTGAATGCAACCATGCTGGCCGCGTACTGCGTCAGTTCGGCCTGGGCAGCGCCGACCTGATCAATGGCGGCACCGGCGAGGCGGCCTTCAATCGCCCGCAGGGCTTGGCCCTGGTGCGCGAGATCCTGTACGTGGCTGATACCGGCAACCACGCCTTGCGCAGCATCAATCTGATCAGTGGCCAGGTGGATACCTTGTGCGGCAATGGCCGTGCCGGTGATCCGCGTGCCGGCGTGCTGGCCCAGCCCTGGGACAGCCCGCTCAATCATCCGGCAGCGGTTGCGGTGGCGGATAACCAGGTCCATATCGCGATGGCCGGTGACAATCACATCTGGAGCTATGACCTGGGCACGCGCGAGCTGCGCTGGCGGGCCGGTGCCGGCGCGGTGGAAGTGCGCGATGGCAGTGGCCATCTGGCCGCATTCGCGCAGCCGAGCAGTCTGGTTGCGGTCCAGCAGACGCTGTATGTCTGCGACGCGCTTGGCTCGGCGATCCGTTCGGTGCAACTGCGTGGCGACCTGGTACAGACCCTGGTCGGGCAGGGGCCGTGGGAGTCGGGCAATGTTGATGGCCCGCGTCTGCGCGCACGCCTGCAGTACCCGTTGGCGCTGGCGATGGGGCCGGATTCGCCGCTGCTGTGGATTGCCGATGCCGGCAATGGCTCGCTGCGTACTTTGCGCCTGGGCGGCGGTGATCTGTCCACGGTCAATCTGCCGCGTCGTCTGCACGGTCCGGCCGCGTTGGCGGTGGCTGCCGGCGCAATCTGGATTGCCGAAGCCGACGCACACGCCGTGCTGCGTTTCGATCCACTCAGCGGCGAACTGAGTGAAGTGCCGATTGAAGGATGACTGACGTAGTTGCCAATGAATTCGATGGCAAGGCCTTCGCTGCGGCGCTGAGTACCGCGCCAGGTGTGTACCGGATGTACGCCGCCGACGACACCTTGTTGTACGTGGGCAAGGCCGGCGCGCTGCGCAAGCGGGTAGGCAGCTACTTCAATGGCTCGCCGAAGAGTCGACGCATCATGATGATGCTGTCGCAGGTGGCGCGCATGGATGCCACCGTCACCCGTACCGAGGCTGAAGCGCTGCTGCTGGAAAACCAGCTGATCAAGTCGTTGAATCCGCGCTACAACGTCTCGCTGCGTGACGACAAAACCTATCCGCAGGTGTTGCTGACCCGCGAGCAATGGCCGCGCATTGCCTTGCATCGCGGTCCGCGTGCGTTGCCCGGGCGTTACTACGGGCCGTATCCGGGCGTCGGCGCGGTGCGCGAAACGCTGAACCTGATGCACAAGCTGTTCAAGCTGCGCAGCTGCGAGGATAGCGTGTTCCGCAACCGCTCGCGGCCATGCCTGCAATACCAGATCGGCCGTTGCAGCGCGCCCTGTGTGGAGCTGGTGGCGCAGGCCGAGTACGACGAATCGGTGCGGCGCGCGGCGATGTTCCTGGAAGGCAAGAGCGATCAGCTTGCCGAGGAACTGATGCAGGCGATGCAGCAGGCCAGCGATGCGCTGGAGTTCGAGCGTGCCGCGCGGCTGCGTGATCTGGTGGCGTCACTGCGCAGCATGCAGAACCGCCAATACGTGGATGGGCGCGCTGCCGATCTGGACGTGTTGGCCTGCGCAACTCAAGGAGCCAGCGCCTGCGTGATGCTGCTGGCCTTCCGCGATGGCCGCAACCTGGGCACGCGCGCGTTCTTCCCGCGTACCAATGGCGAAGACAGTGCTGAGGAAGTGTTGGCGGCGTTTGTCTCGCAGTATTACGTCGAACATGAGCCGCCGGCTGAAGTGCTGCTGGATCGGCAGATTCCGGATGCGGAGATGATCGAGGCCGCGCTGAGTGCCTCGGCCGAGCGCAAGGTGGCGCTGAAGTGGAACGTGCGTGGTGAACGTGCCGGGTACGTGGAACTGGCCAGTCGCAACGCGCAGATCACCCTGGTTGCCGAGATGGACAGCGCTGGTGCGCAGCAGGCACGCAGCGAAGCGGTGCGCGAGATGCTGGGCCTGGCCGAACCGGTCAAGCGCGTGGAGTGCTTCGATATCAGCCACACCATGGGCGAGGCCACGGTCGCGTCATGCGTGGTGTTCGATGCCGCCGGCCCGGTGCGCGCGCAGTACCGGCGCTACAACATCAGTGGCATCGAGCCGGGCGACGATTACGCCGCCATGCGCCAGGCCATCGACCGGCGCTTTCGCCGAGCGGTCGAAGAGGGCGGGGTGTTGCCGGACGTGCTGTTGATCGACGGCGGTGCCGGACAGTTGGCACAGGCACAGGCGGCGCTGGCTGACCTCGGCGTGGAAGGGGTGATGCTGGTCGGCGTGGCCAAGGGCGTGGAGCGCCGCGCCGGGCACGAAGCGCTGGTATTGCCGGATGGCCGTGAGCTGCGCCCTGGTGCGGCGTCGCCGGCCCTGCAGTTCATCCAGCAGGTGCGTGACGAGGCCCATCGTTTTGCCATCACCGGCCATCGCGGGCGTCGGCAGAAGGCGCGCATGACCAGCAAACTCGAAGATATTCCCGGTATCGGCCCGCGTCGGCGCGCCAGCCTGCTCAAGCATTTCGGCGGGATTGCCGGCCTGAAAGCCGCAGGCGAGGCTGAAATCGCTCGCGTGGAAGGCATCAATGCCGCCCTCGCTGCGCGTATCTACGCTAACCTTCATGGTCTGTCGGTACCCGATCCGGCGGCGGAGTAATGTTGTAATGAAATTGACCATCCCCACCTGGCTGACGTTGCTGCGGATCATGATGATCCCGGTGCTGGTGCTGGTGTTCTACCTGCCCTATGCCTGGACCAACTTCGCCTCGGCGGCGATTTTCGGCCTGGCGGCTATCACTGATTGGCTGGATGGCTGGGTGGCGCGCAAGTACGAGCAGCATTCGGCGTTCGGCGCATTCCTGGACCCGGTGGCGGACAAGTTGATGGTGGCGGTGGCCTTGTTCCTGATCGTGCAGGGGCACCCGACGCCGTGGATGGCGTTCTGGGCGGCGGTGATTGTTGGCCGTGAAATCGCAGTGTCGGCATTGCGCGAGTGGATGGCCGAGATCGGCCAGCGCGCCAAGGTGCGGGTGGCGATGATCGGCAAGGTCAAGACCACCGCACAGATGGTGGCGCTGCTGTGTCTGTTGTACTCGGTGTCGCCCAATACCTCGTACAAAACCATCTGGATGGGCGAGCCGGTTTTCCACATTGGCGACTGGATGTTGGCCATCGCCGCTTTGCTGACTCTGGTGTCTGCCTTGCAGTACCTGCGTGCGGCTTGGCCGAGCCTGCGTGAAGATGAAAAAGCCGCGCGCAATGGTGCGGTTAAAAAGTGAACAGGCTGTTGACACTGTGGCCAATGCATGTAGAATTTCGCCTCCCAAGCGGGAATAGCTCAGTTGGTAGAGCGCAACCTTGCCAAGGTTGAGGTCGCGAGTTCGAGTCTCGTTTCCCGCTCCAGTTTCAAGCGTCGAGTCATGTTCATTCATGGTTTGATGAGTAAATAGATGTAGCAAGCCTGCGGGAATAGCTCAGTTGGTAGAGCGCAACCTTGCCAAGGTTGAGGTCGCGAGTTCGAGTCTCGTTTCCCGCTCCAGTCTTGCGATACGTCTTCGAATGCTGGTTGCTTGTTTTTCAGGCACTGCATTCAATCCGCGGGAATAGCTCAGTTGGTAGAGCGCAACCTTGCCAAGGTTGAGGTCGCGAGTTCGAGTCTCGTTTCCCGCTCCAGATAGTGATCAGCAGACTCCATGTGAAATCTGCAGGTAAAAAAAGGCCCCTGACGGGGCCTTTTTTATTGTCTGCAATTTGCCTTCAGCCAGCTGCTGCCGGTGCCGGCAGCAGTGGTGATGCGTAGTGCTGCTCAGCGCGCGCCGTGCGGCACCGGCTGCGGAGTTGGGGAGTTGGCGGCCGCACTCCATGCGCGCAGCCCGACCACCGCCAGACCGAGGAAGAACACGTATAGCGCGGCGGTTACATGCAGTGACTTGAACAGGTACGCGCCCACGTAAACCACGTCGACCACGATCCACAGCCACCACGTGGCGGTATGCCGACGTGCCTGCCACCACTGCGCGACCAGGCTCAATCCGGTCAGCATCGCGTCCAGCCACGGCAGCGAGGCATCGGTGAAGCTGTGCATGCCGGCGCCAAGAGCGACGCCGCCGAGCAGGCCGATGCCCAGGTCACGCAGCATCTTGCTGCGTGACAAGGGCACGATGCGCACGCTGCCTTCGTCGGCGGCGTGCCGGCGCCAGTTGATCCAGCCGTAAACCAGGAAAACGGCGAAGGCGAGCTGCAGCAAGGTGTCCGAATACAACTTGGCTTCGGCGAATACCAGCGCGTACAGCGCCACCGACAACAGGCCAACCGGCCAGGCGACCATCCGCCGTTGCGCCATCAGCCAGACGCCGAGGATGCTGCATAGCGCGGCCGACCATTCGAGCGCTGCGCTGTTCACAGCGCGATGCTCACCGACACGCGCGCCTGCCGCGGTGCGCCCGGGAACAGGTAGTAATCGCCCATGCTGCTGCCGGTATCGCGCCAGTAGAAGCGGTTGAAGAGATTGTCCACCGACAGGTTCCAGTTCACTGCGTGGCCTTGCAACTGATGCTGGAAGCGCAGGCCGGCATCGAACACGTTGTAGCTCGGTGCGCGTACCGCACCATCAGCACGCGCGGTGTTGGCCGAGGCGTAGCGCCAGCCGCCGGTCAGGTCTAGCCCTTCAACGAAGGGCAGTGCATAGCTCAGGTGGACGCTGGTCCGAAGCTTGGGCACATTGACCAGCTGATGGCCTTCGTAGCTAGGCGTGCCGGTGTCGCGTGCTCGCGCCTGCAGCACACTGGCGCTGGCGATGATCTGCAATGCATCGGTGAGCTGGCCGTTGGCGGTCAGCTCCAGCCCGACGTGGGCCTGCTTGCCTTCCTCGACAAAGGTATAGCCGACATCGCTGTTGTCGGGCTTTGCGTACTGGTACGGCTGGGTGGTACGGAACAGTGCAGCGCCCAAGGTCAGCTGCTCACTGTTGGCATACTTCACTCCCACTTCGAGCTGGCGCGATTGCACTGCCGGCAGGAAGGTATCGGCATTGGCGGTCCAGAACGGTGCCTCCTGGCCGAGCGAGATGCCTTCGACATAGCTGGCGTAGGCATTGATGCTGTCGCTGGCCTTCCACATCACCGCGGTCTGCGGCAGGAAGCGTGACAGACGGCTGCGGCGTTCTGGATTGCCGCGCTTGTCGTAGGCGCGTTCGTCCAGGCGCACGTAGCGGCCGCCGGCCAGCCATTGCCAGTCTTCATTGAGCTGGATGCGGTCCAGCGCGAATACCGCGGTCTGGCGGCTGTCCAGGCGACGTGCGGACGCGCCCGGCATCAGCGGCGAGGGCTCGAACACCGGCAGCTGCTTGTCATGGATGTTGACCGTGCCAACGTACTCGTTGACGTTGCGACGCTTGTCGACGGTGCGACGGAACTGGTCAGCACCGATGGTCAGCTGATGGCCGATGCTGCCGGTGTCGAAGCTGCCGCGCAGCTCGGCGCGCAGTTCCTGGTTGCGACGGGTGTCGTCCGGGCTGCGGTAGTCGTAGATGTCGTAATCGCCGTTAGGCGCGAAGTAATTGCCGGGCACGCTGCCATCGGCGCATTGCGTGGCGTAGTAGCAGCCATAGGCGAAGGCGACGTTGTCGTCGATCACTGTGCGGCTGTGGCTGACGGCAGCGCGTGACTGCCAGTTGGCGTTGAAATCGTAGGTGTGCAGCGCGGTGATGTTGGTGCTGGCGATACCTACGGGCTTCTGCCACGGCTGATAGCCGAGCAACTGTTCACGGTCCACGCCGGTCGGCAGTTCACGTCCGCCCAGCAGCTGGTAGCCGGAGGCCGAGCGCTGCGCGCTGGTCTGGTAGTTGGCGTCGACTTCGAGCTTGCCGCGCTCGCCGATCAGCCAGTCGGTCGCCAGCGAATAGAAATTGCGGCGGCCATCGGCATGTTCGATATAGGACGCGCTGTCGTCCCAGGCGGCGTTGAAGCGCAGGCCGATGCGCGGGGTCAGCCAATGGCCGACGTCGATGGCGGCATAGCGCGAGCCTTCGTTGTCGGTGCCGAGGGTGACGGTGCGTACTTCGGCCGGCCGCTTGCCGACGTAGTTGATGATGCCGCCCGGCGCCATCACGCCGGCGGCCAGGCCTGCTTCACCCTTCAGCACTTCCACCGACTGCAGGTTCTCCAGCGCCAGGCGCTGTTCACCGGCAATCGACATGCCGTTGAAGCGGTAGCCGGTGGCGGTGTCCAGCGCGAAGCCGCGGATGGCGACGTTCTGGTAATAACCGACCGGGGCGTAGGCATCGCCCAGCGAGGCGTCATTGCTGGCCAGTTCGGAAAGCGAGCGCACCTGCTGGTGGTCGAGGAAGTCGCGATCCAACACGTTCATCGATGCCGGCGTGCTTTTCCAGTCGCCGCTGCCAAAGCTGTTGGCGCGGGAATTGTCTGCTTCCGGCTGGCGGGCCTGTACGCGTACGGCGGCCAGTTCGGTCGGGGAGTGTTCGGCGGCAGCATCAAGGCCGGTGTCGCTGGCGTACAGCGGCAGGGCGGTGCTCAGGGCGAGAGACAACAGCGTGGGGCGCAGGCAGGGGTTCATTCGATTCGTCTTCAGGCAACAAGGGAGACGAAGCGAAGGCGCGCATGCGCAGCGCCTATGACGGCGCTACGGCTGCTGCTCAAAGCTCCCTACGCCGGTGCAAACCGGATCAGGTTCCAAGGGACTCTCTCAGCCTGGCAAATCCAGGCACCCCCGCTTCAGGGCGCCATTTCACTACAAATGCGAACGATTTGCGAGTCGGGCCGCTTCAGGCGGCGGCGTGCAGGGCCTGCAGCAAGGCCTGGCCGGGGGCGCTGGCGAACCATTCGGGGTGGCCAAGCATGAATGGCTGCCAGGCCACATCGGCATTGGCGGTGGAGCCGGTGACGCCTTCGAAATATTCGACTTCGGACAGTGCAAAGTCGAAATGCACCATTGGCAGCAGGTCGGCCAGCAGGTGTACGCGCTCGGCCGACAAGGGCAGTACATCGCGGTAGCCGTCGAGCAGGGCCAGCGCGATATCGATACGCACTGCGTCGGCGCCGCGCTCCAGTTCCAGCCAGGCGATGGCATTGCGCTCGATCGCCGTGGCCAGGTCGAACAGGGCGCTGGTGGGGGAGGCAAGGCCGAAGTCGAGCACGCTGCTGACCTGCATCGCGTTCTTGCCATGGCCCCACAGCAGGTTGGAAACATGCCAGTCGTTGTGTGCCCAAAGCCGAGGTTCGGCCTGCAGGCGCGCGGCCAGTCCGATGTGCCAGGGCATGACGCTGCGCTGCAGTTGTTGCTCCCAGGGAATGCGCGACAAGTAGCGGGCGAGGCCGGGTCGGTTGTCGAGATCGGCCTTGAGGGCCGCGATCGGGTCTTCCGCACGGATCAGCTCATCGCGTGCGACCAGCAGGTGGGTGCTGCGCTGGGGCGCGTGGTAACTGGAGGAGGCGCGGTGCAGGGTGGCCAGCATGCGGCCGGCAGCGCGCGCGCGTTCGACTTCGGTCAGCAGTGTCCACGATGGGGCATCCCGGTACAGGTCCTGGCCATCGGCTACGGCGTGCAGCTCGTAGGTCCAGTCGCCGTGTTCAATGGCGGTCTGGCCATCGTGGCCGTGCAGGAGCTGGACAACCGGTACCCCTGCCTTGGCGAGGTGCGCGATGAACTGATGCTCTTCAAGCAGGCAAGCAGCGCTGCGCACCAGTCGGTGGTGCCGTTTGACGAAGACCTTGCCGTGCGGACCCGCAATAATGGCGGCGGCCGACATCGGTCGCGGGCTGTGCCATAGCAGGATGCTGTCAGTGCCCAGTTGCGGGTAGTGATCGCACAGCCAGGCAAGCTCGGTCGCATTGATGGCGGGCCAGTCGGCGGCCACCTCATCATTGTTGAGGCCTTGCACGCGGTGTGATTGCTGGGTCATCAGGACAGACTGGGGCAGGTGATGCGAGGGAGGCGCGATGGTACGCCAGCCCCGCCAAGGCTGCTGAATGTAGTGCCGAGCCATGCTCGGCAAGGGCCTTCCCGTTGTAGTGCCGAGCCATGCTCGGCAAGGGGCCTTCCCGGTAAAGCCCCAGCCGAGCATGGCTCGGCTCTACAGGGATTGCAGATCCTGCGCAGACAGCCAAACGACCAATGTGAAAGGAATTGTTAAAAAGCGCTGGCGTGCCCCTGCCGAAGTCTGTATCATTCGCCCCACACCGCGGGAATAGCTCAGTTGGTAGAGCGCAACCTTGCCAAGGTTGAGGTCGCGAGTTCGAGTCTCGTTTCCCGCTCCAAATCGGAAAGGGCCCCCGCAGCGGGGTCTTTTCATGTCGAGGCGGTGTAGTGCTTCGGCGGTGCAATTGTTTGGCCTGGTAGCAGAGTGGTTATGCAGCGGATTGCAAATCCGCGTACGCCGGTTCGATTCCGACCCAGGCCTCCAAGTAGTAAGCAAAAAGCCCCGAGAAATCAGGGCTTTTTTGTTTTTCATGATTTCTCATCGATCCGCGGAACCCCCGTTTCAGGGGGCAAAAGGCGCGGTTGACACTCGTTCTTGAGTGCCGGACTCGCGTTGGCATGCGCAGAGTGCGTGTATGTGAGTTCAAATACTCGTCGCGGAGGCGCGCAAGAAGCAGGCAGGGCCTGCTGTCAGTTGCCGATGCGCGCCGCGATTTCATTTTCGAGGTGCGCGAATGCGCGCCACTCGATTGCCTGCAGCTGGGTGCGATGTGCAGGTTGCAATGCGCCGCTCAACATCGCTGCACCGAAGTCGCTCAGCACAGCCTCGCCGGTTGCGGGGTTCCACAGAATATTGTGGGCATACAGGTCGCCATGCAGCACGCCCTGCGCATGCAGGTGGTTGAGCGCAGCGCGGATGCAGCCGAGCAGGCGTTCGGCGATCGCAGGCGTAAACCGTGTATCTGCTGCATAGACATCGCGGGTGCAACTGGCAAGGCTGGGCGGGCCGGCCAGGTTGACGTATTGCGGGGGAAGCAAAGGCATCGCTACTGCCAAGCGCCCTTGCGGGTGCCCTTCAACTACAGCCAGTGGCGTAAGCAGGTTCGGATGCCCGGCAGCTACCAGCCCAGCAGCCAGCTCTGACTGTGGCGTGCCATCGCTGGTAAATGCCGCCTTGAATACTTTGACGGCAATCGTTTCATTGCTGTGCTTGAGTGTGGCGCGGTGGATGTGTCCACTCGCTCCCTCGCCCAGCAGTTCGCCGATTTCCAGTTCGTCGTAATGGATGGCGTGGTGATGCGCATCCGCCAATGCAGTGTGTTCGGCATCCGCCGTCAGTGAATTGCCGGCCAACGCCGGCCAGGCCAGATTCGGCAATGCAAGCAAGGTTGCCGGAATTTCATTGAAATGGTTGCTGGCTATCCGCAACAGCTCCAGTGCTTTGCAGTTGCCCAGGTCAGGCAGGGCGGAGAGCTGGTTGCACGAGAGCATCAGCTTCTGCAGTCGCGGGCGTTGGCCGAGTGCTTCGGGCAGTTCACTCAGCTGATTGTCGGTGAGGATCAACCAGCGCAGCCGTGCTGGCAGGCTGCGCTCGGATACCTGTGCAATCGCACAGGCCTTGAAGCCGACCATCTCGAGCTGTTCGCAGTCGCCAAGTGCAACCGGTAATTGCGTAAACGGGTTGTTGGAGCAGAACAGGATGCGCAGCTTGTGCAGCCGCCGCAGATCATCGGGCAAAGAGGTGAGTTGGTTGCCGGAGAGGTCCAGCACTTCCAGCGTCTCGGCCAGGGCGAACAGCGCCTGCGGGAATTCGGTCAGGCCGAGGTTGACCAGCCGAACAGATTGGGCGCCGGTGAGTGCGCCGCTTTTCAGGTCTTCAAGGGTATGCATGCATGGCTAGTGTAACGACACCGCGTTCGGCACGAGATTTTTGTAGGAGCGGCGTGAGCCGCGAAGCCGGCTCATCATCAGATGGCACGGCTGCCAAGGGGACAAGCACGGTCAGCTTCGCGGCTCACGCCGCTCCTACAGCATGTCTTGCTAGATGCTCGCGGCTGTGAATACCGCCAAGCCGATGCACAGCAGCATCAGGCCGGCAAACGCCAGCGGTTTGATCCGCAATCTGGATGCGCTGGTGCCTTCTTCGCATGCCGGACGGGCACGATGGATCAGGTCCAGTGGGTAGTGCTTGCTGGCCATTGCATCGTCACAGGCATCCATGCAGTTGCCGCATTCGATGCAGCTGCTGGAGCGACCATTGCGGATATCCAGGCCGATCGGGCAGGCCGCAACGCAGGCGCCGCAGTCGGTGCAGTCGCCCAGGTGGACCGGGCTGAATTTGGGCATGGCGCCGGCAATGGCCGGATGAGCGGCGCGGAACACATAGTCGGCCGCAGTGGTTGCATCGAGCAGGCCGCGTGAACGATGCAGCACGCTGGCGTTGTCCTGGTCGCGGTCACCACGCGGCTCGCCGCGTGGTGCGTTGTATTGGATGCAGGGCGTGCGTGCATCGGCAATCAGCGGTTGTACGCGGCTGTAAGGGCAGAGATAGCTGCAGACCTGTTCGTGCAGATACACCACGTTTGCCCAGGTAGCCAGGGCGTAGAAGCTGATCCAGAAGAATTCCCAGCCGCTGAGTGTAAGTGTGAGTACGCCGTGCGCCAGCTCTGCGATAGGCGTGAAGTAGCCCACAAAGCTGATGCCGGTCCACAGCGAGATTGCCGCCCATAACGCGTGCCGGAGCGGTGTTGCCAGTGGCTTCGCCTTGCCTTTGAAATCGGTCAGACGGGTCAATCTGCGGAACAGGCGGGTCAACACCGTCTGCGGACAGGCGTAGGTGCACCACAGGCGCCCGTATAGGTTGGTGGCAAGGCAGAGCAGTGCCAGTGCGGCCAAGGCAAGCCAGAGCAAGGGTAATGATTGCTCCGGTTGCATCGAGATGCCGGTGACCTGGAACTGGCGTGCATCAATGTCGAGCAGCAACCAGGGCTTGCCGCCCCAGTGCAGCCAGGGCAGGCCATAGAACGCCGCCAGCATCGCCAAACTGGTGAGCTGGCGGAATCTGTCGCGCCTGCGGGCAGTGCCCGCGCTGGCTTCGCCGATGCTGCGCACAGGCTTCATTCGAAGACTTCCTCCTGCTCGCGCGCGGGACGCAATAGCAGCGCTGTCACTGCACACGCGCACAGAGTGCCAGCCCAGAACATGAAGAAACCAAGCGAGTAGCCTACTTCACGGCTGATTGCGTGCTGCGGGAAGCTGATCTGCTGCAGTTCCAGCGGGTCGATGAATGCAAAAAACACCGCCGACATCACCGCCGCGGTAAAAAAGCTGGGCCACACCACGGCGCCCAGGCGTTGGATCATTGGCAGCGGGTGGCGGATGCTGGAGTCGGCAGAAGCGGTCATTGTGGATTCCCAGGGGCCTCTTGGCGAAGGAATAGAGTCGGGTGGCAGTACTGCGGTTCAGCGCCAGCTGGTGACCCGGTGTGCAAGGCTAGGGGCTGTGCCTGCGGGCGTCGTTGATCCTGATCAAGCAGGGCATGGTCGGTTTGGGTCAGGTAACAGGAGGTGTGTTGTGCGGGCTGGACCAGATGTTTGCAGTGAGGAAGAGGTGGAGCTGCTGGTGCGGCGCTTCTACGCGCGGGTGCGTGAGGACGCGGTGCTTGGGCCGATATTCGAGGCGCGGGTGCATGATTGGGAGGCACACCTGCTGCAGCTGGTGGACTTCTGGTCGGCCCTGCTGCGCGGAACCTCGCGCTTCAATGGCGCGCCCATGCCCAAGCACCTGGCCATCCCCGGGTTGGAATGGCCGATGTTCGAGCGATGGCTGGCGTTGTTTGCGCAGACCACGGCGGAGCTGGGTAATCCGGCGATGCAGGCCTTGGCCGATGAGGCGGCGGGGCGAGTCGCCGGCTCGATCTGGCGGCGCTACCACGCCCCCTCGTTCCCGATACTCTGAACGGAAGGCTGGCTGGGCCCGTTCATGAATGGGTAAATTGATCTAGCTCAAGGCGAGCGCGCTTGGGCAGGGGCAAGCTGACAGCATGAACATGCCACTGCCGACCTCAAATGCCCTGGGCTGGACCTTCGATGCGGACCTGCTGCGTCGGCATGACCGGCCGGGCCCGCGCTACACGTCCTATCCAACCGCGCCGCATTTCCACGATGGCTACGGGCAGGCACAGTTCTGTGCGGCAGTAGCGCGCAGCAACGCGGTGGGGCGGCCGATGTCGCTGTATGTGCATGTGCCGTACTGCAGCAGCCCGTGTTTTTACTGCGGCTGCAACCGCGTGATCAGCCGCGACCGCAGCAAGGGCGAACGCTATGTCGACCAGCTGCTGGTGGAAGCGGACTGGTTGGCGCCGCTGTTCGCACGCGAGCGCGAAGTGGTGCAGCTGCATCTGGGCGGCGGCACGCCCAACTTCCTGGCCCCCGATCAGCTGCGTCGATTGATTGGTGGGCTGGAAAAGCTGTTCAATTTCAGCCAGAGCAGTGCACGCGATTTCTCTATCGAGCTGGACCCGCGCTCGGTCAGCGTCGATGACATCGGTGTGCTGGCAGAGCTGGGTTTCAATCGCGCAAGCCTCGGCATCCAGGACTTCGACCCGCAGGTGCAGCAGGCGATCAACCGCGTGCAGGAAGTGGATGAGACGATGGCCATCATCCAGGCCTGTCGCGATTACGGCATGCGTTCGGTCAACGTGGATCTGATCTATGGTCTGCCGTTGCAGACACTTGCCGGGTTTGGCCGCACGCTGGATACGGTGATCCAGGCGCGCCCGGATCGTCTGGCGATTTACGGCTACGCGCACCTGCCGCATATGTTCAAGGCGCAGCGCCAGATCCAGGACCGCGATCTGCCCGACCCGGAGCAGAAGCTGGCGCTGCTGGGGCTGGCCGTCGAACGGCTGTCGGCGGCTGGTTACCAGTACATCGGCATGGATCATTTCGCGTTGCCGGAAGAAGACCTGTCGCGCGCACAGCGTGCAGGCAGCCTGCATCGCAATTTCATGGGCTATACCACCCATGCGGACAGCGACCTGCTGGGGCTGGGGGTCAGTGCGATCAGTCATATCGATAGCAGCTACAGCCAGAATCCGCGCGATCTCAAGGACTGGGAGGCAAAGATTGCCGAGGGCGGCGTGCCGGTATGGCGCGGGCTGGAGTTGGATGGCGACGATATGCTGCGGGCGGAACTGATCCAGCAGCTGATGTGCCATGGCAGCGTGGATGGCCGTGCGCTGGCGCGGCGGCATGATGTCGATTTCGACATCTACTTTGCCGAGGAACTGATTGCACTGCGCCATCTGCAGGAGGACGGCCTGGCCAGTTACTGCGATGGCGTGGTCGCTGCCACCGAACAGGGGCGGCCCTTGCTGCGCTTGATCGCGATGTGTTTTGACCGTTATCTGAAGGCCGCGCAGCAGCCAGCGCGCTACTCGCGGGCGATCGGCTGATGCCATGCTGGTGGCGGATTCAGCGCCGCCGCTAATCTTCGTGATTCACAATTGGGCCGCAATCAGGCACGCTATTGCGATGCCCGGATGGCGAAACTGGTAGACGCATCGGACTTAAAATCCGCCGGCCGCAAGGCCTTGCCGGTTCGATTCCGGCTCCGGGCACCAGTTCGCAACCTCAGGGGATGGCATGAGCGCCGATATCACCGCCGCGGCAGCGCCGCAGATCGCCATTATTGGTTTGGGCTATGTCGGCCTGCCATTGGCCGTCGAGTTCGGTAAATCGCTCGATACCCTGGGTTACGACATCGATACCGCCCGCGTTGCCGAGTTGCAGGCCGGTCACGATCATACGCTGGAACTGGATGACGCCGAGCTCAGCGCTGCGGTACTCGCACGTTACACCGCGGACAAGGCCGAGCTGGCCACCCGTAATGTTTTCATCGTCACCGTGCCGACGCCAATCGATGCTTACGAGCAGCCGGATCTTGCACCCTTGCGTGGTGCCAGTGCATTGATTGCGGCCGTGCTCAAGCGCGGAGACCTGGTTATCTACGAGTCCACCGTGTATCCGGGCACTACTGAAGAGGTCTGCGTGCCGTTGCTGGAACAGGGCTCCGGGCTGCGCTTCAACCAGGATTTTTACTGCGGCTACAGCCCGGAGCGGATCAATCCGGGTGACCGTCAACGGCGCTTGCCGGATATCAAGAAGATCACATCAGGCTCCACGCCTGAGGCTGCCGCAGTGGTTGATGCCTTGTACCGGCGCATCATCACAGCTGGCACCTGGCCGGCGTCGTCGCTGCGCGTGGCCGAGGCGGCCAAGGTGGTGGAGAACATTCAGCGCGATGTGAACATTGCCTTGGTCAACGAATTGGCGCTGATCTTCGACAAGCTGGGTATCGACACGTTGGATGTGCTGGAAGCGGCGGGCACAAAGTGGAACTTCCTGCCGTTCCGGCCCGGTATGGTCGGCGGTCACTGCATTGGGGTGGATCCCTACTACCTGCTGCACAAATCCGAGAGCGTCGGTTACCACCCTGATCTGATCCACACCGCGCGGCAGGTCAACAACCGTGTGGTGGCGCATGTGGTCACCCGTGTACGTGGCCTGCTCGAAGAACGGAACAAGCCGTTGCAGAGCGCGCGCGTGCTGGTGCTGGGGGTGACCTTCAAGGAGGATTGCCCGGACCTGCGCAACAGCCGTGGGCTGGACCTGGTGCAGATGCTGGCGGCGGCAGGTGCGCAGGTGGATGCGTTTGATCCCTGGGCCGATCCGCGCAATGCGCATGATATGGGCGGTGTAGAGCTTGTGAAGGCACCGCAGCAAGGTGTGTACGATGCGGTGGTGTTGGCGGTGGCCCATCAGCAGTTCCGTGCCTTTGATGCGACGCAGATCCGTGCCTTGGGTGTGCCGGACATGGTGGTCTACGATGTGAAATCGGCCTGGCCGAGGCAAGTAGTGGACGACCGGTTGTAGAATCCGCCATCCGTGTAGGTTGAGGACGGTAATGCATCGTTATCTGGTTTATGTGCTGGCACTGATCCTGCTGCCAGTATCACTGGCGCTGGCTACCCATTGGCCTGCTTGGTACTGGGGCGTTGGCCTGTTCGGCCTGATGGCGGTGCTCGGCACTTGGGATGTGTTGCAGCGGCGTAGCGTGCTGCGTCGCAACTACCCGGTGTTGGCGCATTTTCGCTACGGTTTCGAATCCATCGGCCCGGAAATCCGCCAGTATTTCGTGCAGAGCGATCTGGAAGACGTGCCGTTCTCGCGGCAGCAGCGTCAGCTGATCTATCAGCGTTCGCGCAATGAGATGGATGTGGTGCCGTTCGGTACGCTGCGCAGCGCGTATGCGGTGGACTACGAATGGATCAACCATTCGCTGGCGCCTACCAGCATTGCGCACCACGATTTCCGTGTGGTGATCGGCGCTGAGCGTGCAAAGCCTTATTCGGCCAGTGTGTTCAATATCTCGGCGATGAGCTTTGGTTCCTTGTCGGCCAATGCGATCCGCGCGCTGAACAAGGGCGCCGAGCTTGGCGGTTTTTGTCACGACACCGGCGAAGGTTCGATCTCGCCGTATCACCGTGAGAACGGCGGTGATCTGGTCTGGGAAATCGGCTCTGGCTATTTTGGTTGCCGCGATGAAAACGGCCGCTTCAGCGAAGAACGTTTTGTCGAAAACGCGAGCTCCGATCAAGTCAAGATGATCGAGATCAAGCTGTCGCAGGGGGCAAAGCCAGGCCACGGCGGTGTGTTGCCGGCGGCCAAGGTGAGTGCCGAAATCTCCGCGACCCGTGGCGTGCCGATGGGTGTTGATTGCGTGTCGCCATCCAAGCATTCGGCGTTCTCCACGCCAATTGAACTGCTGCAGTTTGTTGCCCGCCTGCGTGAGCTGTCTGGCGGTAAACCGGTCGGCTTCAAGTTGGCAATCGGTCATCCTTGGGAATGGTTCGGCATCGCCAAGGCGATGCTGGAAACCGGGATATTGCCGGACTACATCGTGATTGACGGTGCCGAAGGTGGCACCGGCGCGGCACCGGCCGAATTCATCGATCACGTTGGCGTGCCGATGAACGAGGCGCTGATCCTGGTGCACAACACCTTGGTCGGCCTGGCCCTGCGCGACCGCATCCGCTTGGGCGCGGCTGGCAAAGTGACCACGGCGTTCGATATCGCCCGAACCATCGCGTTGGGGGCTGATTGGTGCAATGCCGGACGCGGTTACATGTTCGCGCTGGGCTGCATCCAGTCGCTGAGTTGCCACAACGACAAGTGCCCGACCGGCATCGCCACCCAGGATCCTAGCCGCTGGCGTCATCTGGAGCCGGTCGACAAGGGCCAGCGCGTGTTCAATTACCACCAGAACACCATGCGTGCGTTGCGTGACCTGCTCGGTGCTGCCGGCCTGCACGATCCTTCCGAGCTGGGCCCGGAGCACATTCTGCGCCGCGTATCGCCGGTGGAGATCCGCTCGCTGGCGAGCCTGTACCGCTATCTGGCGCCGGGTGAATTGCTGAAGAAAGTGCCCGAGCACACTGTTTTCCGCGAATACTGGGCCGAAGCGCGCAGTGACTCGTTCACTCCGCCAGCCCGCATTGCGGCGCTGCGTGCCAGCAAGATGTGCTGATTCCCGGCAGCTTGTAGGAGCGGTGTAAGCCGCGAAGCCCGCAGCGATGAAACTGCGGGCTTTTTTGGCTCGGAATGATTTTTTGCTTCGCGGCTTACGCCGCTCCTACAAGGGGCGGTGTTATCGGTAAGACCCCTGCCGACCATGGGTCGGCACTACGGGGCGGCGCTACCGGTGAAGCCTCTGCCGACCATGGGCCGGCATTACCCGAGCCAGCGGATCACGCCTTCGGCTGCGCGCTGGCCGCTGGCATAGCAGGCGGTCAGCAGGTAGCCGCCGGTGGGCGCTTCCCAGTCCAGCATTTCGCCAGCGCAGAATACGCCCGGTTGTGCCTTGAGCATCAGTCCGTCGTCCATCGCTTCCAGCCTTACGCCGCCAGCCGTGCTGATGGTTTCGGCCATTGGTCGTGGCCGCTGCAGCTGCAGTGGCAGGCGTTTGAGGGTACGTGCGACAGCCTCAAGATCATTGCCGGCATCCTTGCCCAACACTTCAAACAGCAGTCCTGCTTTGGCCGCATCCAGGCCAGCTGCACGACGCAGGTGTTCGCCGAAGCTGCGGCCCTTGCGGGCGCGGCCGAGGTCGGCGAGCAGGCGAGCTTCGTCGCGGCCGGGTACCAGATCCAGCTCCAGCGTCACCGCGCCATCGCGATTGAGGGTTTCGCGCAGGTCGGCGGCCAGTGCATAGATCAGGCTGCCTTCAATACCGTACTGACTCACCACGCATTCGCCTTGCAGCGACTGCGCTTGCCCCTGCAGATCGGTCCAGTGCGCAACCACAGGTTTGATCGGTGCGCCGGCATGACGGTCGCGGAAGTGGGCGGTCCAGTCGATGTCGAAGCCGCAGTTGGCCGCTTGCAGCGGAGCGGTATCAACGCCGCATTCCTGCAAAACCGACATCCAGCTGCCATCGGAGCCAAGCTCCGGCCAACTGCCACCGCCCAGTGCCAAGACAGTGGCATCTGCCTTGACGCTGACTTCGCCTTCAGCGGTTGCCATGCGCAGGCTGCCGTCCGGGTTCCAGCCCAGCCAGCGATGCTGCACGTGGAAGCGCACGCCTTGCTCCTTCAGTCGGCGAACCCAGCCGCGCAGCAGCGGCGCGGCCTTGCGGTCCACAGGGAACACGCGGCCGGAGCTGCCGACATAGGTTTCCACGCCAAAACCCAGTGCCCAGCGGCGCAGTGCATCGGCATCGAAGCCGTCCAGCCAGCTGCCAACCTCGGCCTGGCGTTCGCGGTACCGGCTGTCGAACAGTGGGCGCGGGTCGGAATGGGTGAGATTGAGCCCACCCTTGCCGGCGATCAGGAATTTACGCCCGGGCGAGCCCTTGGCTTCGTACAGGTTGACCGCCAGGCCGGCCGCGCGCAGGTGCTCGGCGGCAAACAGACCGGCCGGGCCGCCGCCAATGACAGCGACGGTTTTATCAGCGAGGTTTGACATCGAGCAGTTCTACATCGAAGACCAGCGAGGAGCCGGCCGGGATCGGGCCGACGCCACGGTTGCCATAGCCGTATTCGGCCGGAATCATCAGGGTGCGCTTGCCGCCGACCTTCATGCCAGCCACGCCTTCGTCCCAGCCGCGGATGACCTGCTTGTCGCCGAGGTTGAAGCTGAACGGCTCGCCGCGATCCAACGAACTGTCGAACTTCTCGCCGTGCTTGTCGGGCTTGCGCTCGTCGTAGATCCAGCCGGTGTAATGCACGCTGACCTTGCTGCCGGCTACTGCTTCAGCGCCGCTGCCGGGCACGGTGTCGATCTGCTCGAACTTGGCAATGGTGCCGCCCGGAGGCGGGCCCGGCGGGGTGCAGCCTGCGGCCAGCAGGGACAGCAGCAGCGGGATGAACAGACGGCGCATGGCGCGCTCCGTTGGAAAGGGGCGTGCAGGGTAGCGCATCGCCGCCGGGTATCATTGCGGCATGGCCAAACTGCTGCTCAATCTACGTAATGTCGGTGACGACGAAAGCTTCGAGGTCGGCGAACTGCTCGATCGCAATGGCATCGCCTGGTATCGGACCGAGCCCAGCCCTTGGGGCATTTCCAACGGTGGCATCTGGCTGCGCGAGAACGATGATCTGCCGCGTGCGAAAGGCTTGATGGCGAGCTATCAGGCTGAACGCGGGCAGCGGGTGCGTGACGAGCGCGAGGCGGCGTTGCGGGATGGTAGTGCGGAAACGTTCGGTTCGATGTTGCGGAGCCGGCCGCTGTTTGTAGTGGCGGTGCTGCTGGGCATGGTGGTTGTGTCGGCCTTGGTGCTGCTGCCGTATTTCCTGCTGCGGGGCTGACTGCTCTCTGCCCCCTCCCTTTGCCGAAGGCAAGGGGGTGAAGAAGGCCTGCTTGCGCGCCACTGGCGCGCGGCCTGGTGAACGACCGAAGGCTGTGCCTTCGGGCCGGGCGGGTTGGGGAGGGGTTGGTTTTGGGCTTTTCAGGCATTGCCAGCTTCGCGGCTCACGCCGCTCCTACAGCTCTGCTCCCTCCCTTTGCCAAAGGCAAGGGGAGGGCTGGGGAGGGGTTGGTTTTGGGGCCTTTCAGGCATCGCCAGCTTCGCGGCTCACGCCGCCCCTACAGCTCTGCTCCCTCCCTTTGCCAAAGGCAAGGGGAGGGCTGGGGAGGGGTTGGTTTTGGGGCTTTTCAGGCATCGCCAGCTTCGCGGCTCACGCCGCTCCCACAACGGCTGCAGGGCGGTCGTTTAAACTATGCGCATGATCGTTAATACCGCTGCCTACCTTTTCGTGCCGCTGGCTGATGCCGAAGCCTTGACCGCCACCTTGCATGAACGCGCAAAGGCGCTGGAGCTGCGCGGCACCATCCTGATCGCGGAGGAGGGCATCAACCTGTTCCTCGCCGGTAGCAGCGACGGTATTGATGGTTTCTACAGCCAGCTCAAGACCGATGCGCGCTTTGCCGACATGCGCATCAAATACAGCCACAGCCAGATGCAGCCGTTCGCCAGGCTGAAGGCCAAGTTCAAGTCGGAAATCATCAGCTTCCGCCGCGACGACGGCCAGCCGCTGGATTACCCGCGTGCGCCCAGCGTGGCCCCGGCCACGGTGCAGCGTTGGCTGCGGCAAGGCCACGATGACGACGGCAAGCGCGTGGTGATGCTGGACACGCGTAACTGGCAGGAATTCGCCCACGGCACCTTCGAGGGTGCATTGACCCTGCCGATCGCCAAGTTCACCGATCTGCCGGCCGCGCTGGAGCCGCACCGCGAAGCGCTGGCCGATGCCACCGTGGTCAGCTTCTGCACCGGCGGCATCCGCTGCGAGAAGGCGGCGCTATGGATGCAGAACGACGGCATGCACAACGTGCTGCAGCTGGAAGGCGGCATCCTTGGCTACTTCGAGGAAGTGGGCGGCGAGGGTTATGATGGCCGCTGCTTCGTGTTCGACGAACGCGTGGCGCTGGATGCGCAGCTGCAGCCGCTGGTGGACCGGCAGGACGAGGCCCAAGCCTGAGCCTGTAAGGGCGGGGCGTGGGAAACAGTGTCCCGGTGGAAATCGCGGTGACTGCATGGAGAATGCGAGGACAAACCCCATGTCCTTTGCATCGTCCATGGAGACCGCAGAATGATTCCACTTTCCATTCTTGACCTGGCCCCGGTCTGCGAGGGCTCTACCCCGCAGCAGGCTTTTGCCAACATGCTGGAACTGGCCCAGCACGCCGACCGCTGGGGCTATCACCGCTATTGGCTGGCCGAGCACCACAACATGCCCGGCATCGCCAGCGCCGCCACCTCGGTGTTGATCGGGCATGTGGCCGGCGGTACTTCGCGTATCCGCGTGGGTTCGGGCGGGGTGATGCTGTCCAACCATTCGCCGCTGCAGGTGGCCGAGCAGTTCGGCACGCTGGCTTCGTTGTATCCGGATCGCATCGATCTGGGTCTGGGTCGGGCGCCCGGCACCGATCAGCCTACTGCGCGTGCCTTGCGCCGTTACTTCGACAGCGCCGATCAGTTCCCCCAGGATGTTGCCGAGCTGCTGCATTACTTTGCGCCGGTACAGCCTGGGCAGTCGGTACAGGCCGTGCCCGGTGGCGGCATCCCGGTGCCGGTCTGGTTGTTGGGTTCGAGCCTGTTCAGTGCGCGCTTGGCGGCGGCGATGGGCTTGCCGTTTGCGTTTGCTTCGCACTTCGCCCCGGATTCGATGGATGAAGCGCTGGCGTTGTATCGACGCGACTTCCGGCCTTCCGAGCACCTGCAGGCGCCTTACGCGATTCTGGCGTTGAACGTGGTGGCCAGTGATTCGGAGGCCGAATCGAAGCGTCTGTTCACCAGTCAGCAGCAGGCTTTCGTCAATCTGCGCCGCGGAACGCCGGGGCGTATCCCGGCGCCGGTGGATGACATCGAAGCGTTCTGGGCGCCGCATGAAAAGGCCGGTGTCGAGCGCGCCTTGGCCTGCAGCATCGTCGGTGACGCTACGCAGGTGGCTGAAGGCTTGGTGGCCTTTGTCGAGCGACATCGCCCGGATGAAATGATGCTGGCTGCCAACATCTATGATCCGGCTGCGCGGTTGCGATCGTTCGATCTGGCGATGCAGGCATGGCAGCGTGTGGGAGCGGCGTAAGCAGTTTGCTCCCTCCCTTTCGCGCAGCGAAGGGGAGGGTTGGGGAGGGGTGCTTTTTTTGCTGGTAAAGCCCCTTGCCGAGCATGGCTCGGCACTACCGTCTCCGGCCTGCCGTCAGCTGGTCATGCGCTCGAACAGCGCGATGCTTTCGCTGATCAGCTGGCCGGAGCCGAAGCCGAAGAACAGGCCGGCGGCAATCGCTCCCAGCCAGTTGAACAGCATCAGTGCGCCATCGCGTTCGAGCAGTGCCAGTGCAAACAGCAGCAGCTGGAAGCCGAACAGGTAGTTGGTGAATGGAATCGGTAGCGATAGCAGCAGGCCGACCAGCAACAACAGCACGCCGGTCAGCATGCGTGCCGGCAATGGCACGATCAGCGCGCCCAGCCGTGGCTTCAGCATCCGGTCCAGGCGCTGCAGCGGCCGGCTGATCTTGCTCAGGAACTTGTGCACGGTACTGCGCTTGGGGCCGCGCCTGGCGATGAAGCCGGGCAACCACGGCCGCGACATGCCGAACAGCAGCTGGCTGCCGATCAGAAACACCAGCGGACTGCTGACCGCGCCGCCTATGCCCGGGATCGGGATGAAGGCGGGCAGGATGGCGATGAACAGAAATACGCCGAAGGCGCTCTGTTCCAGTCCCTGCAGAACCTTGCCCAGCGACAGGTGTTCATCCGGGTCGCCGCGTTCAAACATCGCCAGCAGGGTGCGGATGCCTTCGTTGCGATAGCCGCCGGTCTCAGTGCGGGTGGCGTCCGGCGCGTCGCCGTCCGGGTCAACCGGTGGTGTCATCAGTGTCTTCTTCCGGCAGCCTGCGCAGCAGCAGCTTGTCGATGCGGGCACCGTCCAGATCGACGATCTCGATGCGCCAGCCGGCCCAGTCGAAGTACTCGCTCGCGTGCGGTATGCGACCGAAGTAGTGCATGCACATGCCTGCGATGGTGTAGTAGTCGCCTTCCTCGGCATCCGGCAGCTCGGCACCGTTCATCAGCTCCTGCAGGTCATCCACCGGCAGTGAGCCGTCAACCAGCAGCGAGCCATCTTCGCGGGTGACAACCAAAGCGTCATCGTCGGTGTTCTCGGTGGCCTGCAGGCGGCCGACCACGGCGCCCATCAGGTCGGAGATGGTCACCAGGCCTTGGATCTCGCCGTACTCGTCGACCACCAGCGCCATCGACTGGTGCTCTTCGCGGAAGATCTCCAGCAGTTTCATGGCGTGGGTGGATTCGGAGACGTACAGGGTCTCGCGCAGGTTCTCGAACAGGTTGTGGCTGCCGCCGCTGAGGCGGGTGACCAGGCTCTTGACCTCAAGAATGCCAGCGATGTCCTGGTCGTTGCCGCGATACACCGGGTAGCGCGAGAACGAATGATCGCGCATGGCAGCCAGGTTCTTCTCCGGGTCGGCGTTGGTATCCAGCCAGGCGATACGGTTGCGCGGCGTCATCAGGCTGTCGGCGGTGCGGTCGCCCAGGCGCATGACGCGGTTCATCATGTCGCGCTCGTGGCTGTCGATCACGCCCTGTTCGTGGCTCTCGGCCACCAGCATGCGAATTTCTTCTTCACTGACCGAGGCCGACTCGGTTTTGCCCAGGCCGAGCAGGCGCAGTACCAAGCGGGTGGAGTGCGACAGCAGCCAGACGCCGGGGGCGGCGATGCGTGCCAGCCAGCTCATCGGCACCGCGACAATGCCGGCGATGTCCTCGGAGCGGGTTAAGGCGACGCGTTTTGGCACCAGTTCGCCGAAGATCAGCGTCAGATAAGTGATAAGTGCGACTGCCAGGGTCTTGCCGAGGAACTCGGACCACGGCTGGACCGCACCAAACAGCGAGAAGTTGGCTGACAGGGCCGGGAACAAGGCCTGCAACTGCTGGGCGATGGCGCCACCAATCGCGTCGCCGCCGTAAACACCGGTCAGGATGCCGATCAGGGTGATGCCGATCTGCACCGTGGACAGGAAGTTCTCGGGTTTCTCGGACAGGGCCAGGGCGCGCGCGGCGCGCTTGCTTGAGCCGGCCAGCTGCTTGAGGCGGCTCTTGCGCGAGGTCATGACCGACATCTCGGACATGGCAAAGAACCCGTTCAGCAGAATCAGGGCCAGGACGATAAAAAATTCAAACACGGGTCTCTCCCCGGGTTGGTGACAGGGAGGGCGGGTGCTTGCGGCTGCGGCGGGCGCTCAGGGGCGGGATCCGGCGCTGTGGCGGGGGATAAGGGTCGTCTTCCATAGGGTGCACCGCGAGGGCGCTGGGCGATATTAGCAAACCGCCGGGGCTCAGGTGCGACCGCCCGTTCACATTTCAGGGCTAAAAAACTCGCCGGGAATACCCTGAATGCCATCTAGCCGTCATAATTCGCCCCTGATGCCGTCCCTCCCGCGACGGCGAATAGGCTCCCCATGTTTTCGTTGCAGACCATCTTTGGCTCCGGCAAGCAGTTCTATATCTATCTCGACGAGGCCGCGCAGGCCGCCTATGACGGTGCCAAAGCACTGCACAGCATGATGCGCGAGGCCGATCGTCAGCCGGCGCTGGATGCGTTCAAGCTCGCCCGTCTGCGCGAACGCGCCGCCTCGGACAAGATCAGCCAGGCACTGGTTGACAGTTTCATGACCCCGATCGAGCGCGAGGACATCGAGGCGCTGGGTTCGGCGCTGTACAAGATTCCCAAGCAGATCGAGAAGTTTGCCGACCGTTACTCACTGGCCGTGCAGCACCTGGACCAGATTGACTTCGCCCCGCGCGCAGCGATGCTGGAGCAGGCCGCAGGCGTGGTGGTGGAGATGGTCAACGACCTGCGCCACATGAACCTGGACCGCATGACCGCGCTCAACGAGAAGCTGCGTTCGCTGGAGAACGAAGCTGACCGTTTGATGCTGGAGCTGTACCGCGACATCTACTCCGGTCGCTTGGACAACCTGCAGATGTTCCTGCTCAAGGAATTCTTCGAGATCCTGGAAAAGGCCATCGACCGTTGCCGCGAAGCCGGCGTGGTGGCCTACCAGATCGTGCTCAAGAACAGCTGACGGGGACGCTCTATGCTCACCCTCGTCCTGGTGGTGATTCTGGCCGCGCTCGTCTTCGAGTTCATCAACGGCTTCCACGACACCGCCAATTCAATCGCCACCGTGGTGGCAACCAAGGTCCTGTCGCCCGGTTGGGCGGTGATGTTGGCCGCTTTCATGAACCTGATCGGCGCGCTCACCGGCACCGCCGTCGCGCTGACCATCGCCAATGGCCTGCTCAATACCGATGTGGTCGATGTGACCCCGCAGGTGATCCTGTGCGCGCTGCTTGGCGGCATCGTCTGGAACCTGATCACCTGGTGGAAAGGTCTTCCGTCCTCGTCCTCGCATGCCCTGATTGGTGGCCTGTGCGGTGCGGGCCTGGCCGCTGCGCATAACAACTGGGATGCGCTGATCTGGTCGCAGAACGTCGGCAACTGGGCGCAGAACAAGGGCCTGTTGTGGAAGGTGTTCGTGCCGATGATCACCTCGCCGATCGCCGGCTTCCTGCTCGGTATCGTGGTGATGTGCCTGTTGTGGGCAATCATTGCCGGCATGGCCCGTGTAGGTGGTGTGCTCGGCCGCATGGCGCGTCCGCGTTGGGTCAATGCCTTCTTCGGCAAGGCGCAGATCGTTTCGGCCGCTTACATGGGCTTTGCCCATGGCCATAACGATGCACAGAAGACCATGGGCATCATCGCGATGACCTTGGTTGGCGCCGAGGCGACTGGTGCGTTGAATGACCTGCCGTCGTGGCTGGCCTTCATGCATCCCAATGCCAATGCTGGCAACGGTATTGCAATGTGGATCGTGCTGACCTGTGCGGTGGTGATGGCTGCCGGTACTGCCTCGGGCGGTTGGAAGATCATCAAGACCCTGGGTCACAAGATGGTCAAGCTGCACCCGATTCACGGCTTCGCCGCGGAGACCAGCTCGGCCACCATTCTGACCCTGGCTGCGCACTTCGGCATGCCGGTCTCGACCACCCACAGCATCTCCACCGCGATCATGGGTGTTGGCTTTGCCAAGAACCCGAAGTCGCTGCGCCTGGGCGTGATCGAGCGCATCCTGTGGGCGTGGATCCTGACGATCCCGGCGGCAGGTGGTTGTGCTTACCTGATCCTGCGTCTGTTCGAAATGGTGGGTTGGAACTGAGGCTATCGGTTCGCAGCCTGCAAACAAAAACCCGCCAGCGATGGCGGGTTTTTTGTTGGGTGGAGCGGGGTGTTGTTGTGCTGTTTGTGGGAGCGGCGTGAGCCGCGAAGCTCGCACATCATCAGGTGGCAAAAGGCCCCTGTCTTGTCGGCAATGCCAGCTTCGCGGTTTACGCCGCTCCCACAAAAGAAAAAGGCGGGGCGCGGCCAGCAAAAAGCCCGCCGGTAAGGGCGGGCTTTCGGTGCATCAAAGTTGCGCGGGATCAGGCTTCCAGCGAAGCCAGATCGCCCTTGCTCTCCAGCCAGCCCTTGCGGTCCGGGGCGCGCTTTTTGGCCAGCAGCATGTCCATCAGCGCCGAGGTCTGCTCGCTGTCATCCACGGTCAGCTGCACCAGGCGGCGCGTATCCGGGTGGATGGTGGATTCGCGCAGCTGCGAGGGATTCATCTCGCCCAGGCCCTTGAAGCGGGTGACGCTGACCTGGCCGCGGATCTTCTCGCGTTCGATCTTGTCCAGCAGCGAACGCTTCTCTTCCTCGTCCAGCGCATAGAACACCTGCTTGCCCACGTCGACGCGGAACAGCGGCGGCATCGCCACGAACACGTGGCCAGCATCCACCAGCGACGGGAAGTGGCGCAGGAACAGTGCCGCCAGCAAGGTGGCGATGTGCAGACCGTCGGAGTCGGCGTCGGCCAGGATCACCACCTTGCCGTAACGCAGGCCGGACAGGTCGTCCTTGCCCGGGTCGCAGCCAATGGCGATGGCCAGGTTATGTACTTCTTCCGACGCCAGTACGCTGCCCGAGGCGACTTCCCAGGTGTTCAGGATCTTGCCGCGCAGCGGCAGGATGGCCTGGAAGTCCTTGTCGCGGGCCTGCTTGGCGCTGCCGCCTGCCGAGTCACCCTCGACCAGGAACAGCTCGGTGCGCGACAGGTCCTGGCTGATGCAGTCGGCCAGCTTGCCGGGCAGGGCCGGGCCTTGGGTGACCTTCTTGCGGGTGACCAGCTTTTCGGTCTTCAGGCGCGCGCTGGCGCGCTCGATGGCGATCTGCGCGATCTTCTCGCCCAGTTCCACGTTCTGGTTCAGCAGCAGGCTGAAGGCGTCATGCACGGCGCCTTCGACGAAGCCGGCGGCCTGGCGCGAGGACAGGCGTTCCTTGGTCTGGCCGCTGAACTGCGGGTCGGTCATCTTCAACGACAACACGAAGGCAACCCGGTCCCAGACGTCTTCCGGGGCCAGCTTGACGCCGCGTGGCAGCAGGTTGCGGAAGTCGCAGAACTCGCGCAGCGCCTCGGTCAGGCCGGTGCGCAGGCCGTTGGCATGGGTGCCGTGCTGGGCGGTCGGGATCAGGTTGACGTAGCTTTCCTGCACCAGCTCGCCTTCCGGCAGCCAGGCCACGGCCCAGTCAACGATCTCGGTTTCCTTCTTGACGCTGCCGGCGAACAGGTCGGCCGGCAGCATCTCGCGCTCGCCCAGCTCGGCTTTCAGGTAGTCGCGCAGGCCGTCTTCGTAGTACCAGGTGTCGACTTCGCCGGTGGCTTCGTCGGTGAGCTTGACGGTCAGGCCCGGGCACAGCACGGCCTTGGCGCGCAGCAGGTGGCGCAGTGCGCGCACATTGAACTTGGGTGTATCGAAATACTTGGGGTCGGCCCAGAAGCGCAGGCGGGTGCCGGTGTTCTTCTTGCCGACGCTGCCGACCACTTCCAGCGGACTGGCGCGGTCGCCATCACGGAAGGTGATGCGGTGCTCGGCGCCATCGCGGCGGATGTGGATCTCCACCAGCGTGGACAGGGCGTTGACCACCGATACGCCGACGCCGTGCAGGCCGCCGGAGAAGGTGTAGTTGCGGTTGTTGAACTTGCCGCCGGCATGCAGCCTGGTCAGGATCAGTTCGACGCCCGGGATCTTTTCTTCCGGGTGGATGTCCACCGGCATGCCGCGGCCGTCATCGCTGACCTCGCAGCTGCCATCCTTGAACAGGGTGACTTCCACGGTCTTGGCGTGGCCGGCCAGGGCCTCGTCGACCGAGTTGTCGATCACTTCCTGCGCCAGATGGTTCGGGCGGGCGGTGTCGGTATACATGCCAGGACGGCGTTTGACCGGGTCCAGGCCAGAGAGGACTTCGATGTCAGCGGCGTTGTAACGGGCGTTCATGGATCTCGGTAGGGCGCAAATCGACGTGGGAGTGTGCGGTCTGGCGGCGATTTTTGCACGCAGGGCATTCAGGGCAGGGGCAGCTGCGGCACGTTATGCTGTGCGCGGTTCCTAAACAGGCCCGCCGTGTCTGGCTGGGCAAGCCGAGGAGGTTTTGGATGAAAACGTCAAAATTGCTGGCTCTGGGTGTGGTTGCTGCTGCCGTAGCTGCTGTCGCGGCCGTTCCCTTCGTGATGGCGCAGAGCGCTGACAAGGACAAGGCTGCCGAGGCTGCGCAGGCTGGTCCGGTCGACAAGGCGCAGAGCGAGGCCGAGCAGAAGGCCAAGCGCCGCGCTGCCGCTGCTGCCCAGGACAAGGCCAAGGCTGACCAGCCGGCGCCGCGTGAAGAAGAGGAAGAGGAAGCCCGTCGCCGTCGCTGACGCGGTTTTTCCTAAGTTTCAAGGACGCCCCGGCGCAGGTCGGGGCGTCTTTTTTTTAATCCGCCGCATCCAGTGCTTGGGTGTTTTGGCGACAACCTTTAAACTAGGGCTTTCCGGGAGGCAGTGAGCCGTGACCCCCCTTATTTTTGTTACCGGTGGTGTGGTGTCCTCGCTTGGCAAGGGCATTGCAGCCGCGTCCCTGGCCTCGATTCTCGAGGCGCGTGGCCTGAAGGTCACCATGATGAAGCTGGATCCGTACATCAACGTCGATCCAGGCACGATGAGCCCCTTCCAGCATGGTGAGGTCTATGTCACCGACGACGGTGCCGAGACCGACCTGGATCTGGGCCATTACGAGCGTTTCGTACATAACCGCCTGAGTCGCAAGAACTCGGTGACTACCGGGCGTATCTACGAGAACGTGATCCGCAAGGAGCGCCGTGGTGATTACCTGGGCGCCACCGTGCAGGTCATTCCGCATATCACCGACGAAATCCGCCGCTGCATCGACGAGGCCACTGCTGGCTTTGACGTGGCGCTGGTGGAAATCGGCGGCACCGTCGGCGACATCGAGTCGCTGCCGTTCCTGGAGGCGATCCGCCAGGTGCGCACCGAGCGCGGCCCGGAGAAGGCGCTGTTCATGCACCTCACCCTGGTGCCGTACATTGCTGCCGCCGGTGAGCTGAAGACCAAGCCGACCCAGCATTCGGTCAAGGAACTGCGCTCGATCGGCATCCAGCCGGACGTGCTGCTGTGCCGTTCCGAGCAGGCGATTCCGGATTCGGAGCGCCGCAAGATTTCGCTGTTCACCAACGTTTCCGAGCGCGCCGTTATCAGTGTGCCGGACGTTGAGGTGCTGTACCGCGTGCCCATGGGCCTGCATGCGCAGGGCCTGGACGAGATCGTGGTCAACCAGCTCAAGCTGGGTGACAAGGCCGGTCCGGCCGATCTGTCCGAGTGGGAAGCGGTGCTGGATGCCGCGTTGCATCCGCTGGACGAAGTGACCATCGCGGTGGTCGGCAAGTACGTCGACCATCAGGATGCGTACAAGTCGGTGGGCGAGGCGCTCAAGCATGGTGGCCTGCGTCAGCGCACCAAGGTCAACCTGAAGTGGCTGGAAGCGCAGGAGCTGGAAGAGACCGGCCTGTCTGCGCTTGACGGCGTGGACGGCATCCTGGTGCCGGGTGGCTTCGGTGATCGCGGTTTCGAAGGCAAGGTGCTGACCTCGCAGTTCGCCCGTGAGCACAAGGTGCCGTATTTCGGTATCTGCTACGGCATGCAGGCGGCGGTGGTTGATTTCGCTCGCCACGTGGCCGGTCTGGAGGGCGCTAACAGCACAGAGAACGACCGCCAGTCGCCGAACCCGGTGATCGGCCTGATCACCGAATGGCGTACCGCCACCGGTGAAGTCGAGAAGCGTGATGAGAAGTCCGATCTGGGCGGCACCATGCGCCTGGGCCTGCAGGAGCAGCGCCTGAAGCCGGGCACGCTTGCCCGTGAGCTGTACGGCAAGGACGTGGTGTCCGAGCGTCACCGCCACCGTTACGAGTTCAACAACCGCTACCGCACCCAGTTGGAAGACGCGGGTCTGGTGATCGCCGGCAAGTCGATGGATGACACGCTGGTGGAAGTGGTTGAGCTGCCGCGTGACCAGCACCCGTGGTTCCTGGCCTGCCAGGCGCACCCGGAGTTCCTGTCCACCCCGCGTGGCGGCCACCCGCTGTTCATCGGCTTCATCCGCGCCGCGCGCGAGAAGAAGGCCGGCGGCAAGCTGCTGCAGGAAGCCCGCGCCTGAAAAGGTAGTGCCGAGCCATGCTCGGCAGAGGCTTTCCCGGGGTAATGAACAGGTAGTGCCGAGCCATGCTCGGCAGAGGCTTTCCCAAGGTAATGAACAGGTAGTGCCGAGCCATGCTCGGCAAGGGGCTCCACCGGTAAGGCCTCTGCCGAGCATGGTTCGGCACTACAGGTG
>NZ_JBRREK010000043.1:0-39317 GCF_056760235.1 Stenotrophomonas sp. STEN018 | reverse complement strand
GCCATGCTCGGCATTGGCTCTATCGATAATGCCTCTGCCGAGCATGGCTCGGCACTACATAAGCCAAAAAAAGCCCCGGCAGTGCCGGGGCTTTTGCTATCAGCGGTCCTTCTGTTCCCCGTGCACCTTGTGCTGTTCGATGAACTCCTTGGACTGTTCGTCCAACTTGTCACCGAGCATGCGCCGCACGCTCACGAAGAACAACGGAATCAGCAGCACGCCGATCACGGTGGCGAACAACATGCCGCCGATCACGCCGGTACCCAGCGAGTGACGGGCATTGGCGCCGGCACCGGTGGAGATGGCCATCGGCAGCACGCCGAGGATGAAGGCGAACGAAGTCATCAGAATCGGGCGGAAACGCAGATGTGCCGCTTCGATGGTTGCTTCACGCAGGGTCTTGCCGGCAGCACGCTGTTCCACCGCGAACTCGACGATAAGAATCGCGTTCTTCGCCGCCAGACCAATCACCGTCACCATGCCGATCTTGAAGTACAGATCGTTTGGCAGGCCGCGCAGCAGAGAGAACACAACCGCACCGAGGATGCCGATCGGCACCACCAACAGCACCGAGACCGGGATCGACCAGCTTTCATACAGCGCGGCCAGGCACAGGAACACCACCACGATCGACAACACCATCAACAGCGTTGCGGCATTACCGGCGAGGATTTCCTGATAGGACATGCCCGACCAGTCGAAGCCGAAGCCCACCGGCAGGTCGTCATGCACCAGTCGTTCCATGGCGCTCATGGCCTGACCGGAACTGCCGCCAGGTGCCGGTGCACCGACGATGTTGACCGCCGAATAGCCGTTGTAGCGGTTCAGTGCCGGCGGCGCATAGATCCACTCGGACTTGACCACCGCGCTGAGCGGGATCATCGCCGGCTGGCCAGTTGCATCCTTGCTCAGCGAGCTCGGCACGAAATAGCTGTTCAGCGATTCCGGGCCGGTGCGGTATGCCGCGTCGGCCTGCATGTTGACGCGCTTGATGCGGCCGCCATAGAAGAAGTCGTTGACGTAGACCGGTGCCAGCATCATCTGGATGGCGGTATACACATCATTGACCGACACGCCCATGGCCTGGGCCTGCACGCGGTCAACCTTCAACTGCAGCTGCGGTGCGTTTTCCAGGGTGTTGGGACGTACGCCAACCAGCGATTTGTCTTGGCTGGCTGCTCCCAACAAGGTGTTGCGCGCATCCATCAAGGCGTCCTGGCCGGCGCCGGTACGGTCCTGCAGCCACATGTCGAAACCGCCGAACTGACCCAGGCCCTGCACGGTCGGCAGGTTGACGAAGAAGATCTGTGCATCCTTGATGCCATAGGCCTTCTGGTTCATTTTCTGGATGAATTCCGGCGCGGTTTCCTTGCGCTCCTTCCAGTCCTTCAGGCGGACGAAGGCCATGCCCACGTTTTCGCCGGCACCGATGAAGCTGAAGCCGGTGATCTGCATCAGGCCTTCAAAGGCTGGTTCATCCTGCAAGGTGCCCAGCAGCTGATCAAATACGGCAGTGGTACGGGTCTTGGTAGCACCTGGCGGCAACTGCACGATGGCCAGTGCATAGCCCTGGTCTTCTTCCGGCAGGAAGCTACCCGGCAGGCGGGTGAACAGGAAGCCACACAGCACCAGCAGCAGGGCGAACACCATCAACCAGCGCGGGGCGTGCTTGATGACGCCACCAACGGTGCCGACATAGCTCTTTTCCAGCTTGCCGTAGTACTTGTTGAAGGTGCGGTAGACCCAGTTCGGGTTGTCGTTGTGGGTGGGCTTGAGGAAGGCCGCACACAGCGCCGGGGTGAAGGTCAGTGCCAGCAGGGCCGAGAAGCCCATCGCCATGGCGATGGTCAAGGCGAACTGCTTGTAGATCTCGCCCGAGGCGCCCGGCTGCAGGGCAGACGGAATGAACACCGCCGCCAGCACCACGGTAATGGCCACCACCGCGCCGGTGATCTGGCCCATGGCTTTCTGCGTAGCCGGCTTCGGATCGAGTTTTTCCTCGGTCATGATGCGTTCGACGTTTTCGATGACGACGATGGCGTCATCGACCACGATGCCGATTGCCAGCACCATTGCGAACAGGGTCAGCTGGTTGATGGTGAAGCCAATGGCCAGCATGCCCATGAAGGTGCCGAGCAGGGCGACCGGGATGACCAGGGTGGGGATGATGGTGGCGCGGAAGTTCTGCAGGAACACCAGCATCACCAGGAACACCAGGATGATGGCTTCGACCAGGGTGTGGACCACTTCCTCGATCGAGATGGTGACGAAGGTGGTGCTGTCGTACGGGGTGAACCAGCTCACGCCGGGCGGGAAGCTCGGTGCCAGTTCGTCCATCTTTGCGCGCACGGCTTCAGACACGTCCAGTGCATTGGCGCCCGGCAGCAGCTGGATGGCGAACACTGCCACCGGCTTGCCGTTGTACTTGGTGTCGAAGCCATAGTTGGATGCACCAAAGGAGACGTTGGCGACGTCCTTCAGTTTGACCACGCTGCCGTCATTGTTGGCCCGCAGGATCGTGTTCTCGAACTCTTCCGGTGAGCTGTAACGGCCTTCGGCGGCAACGGTGGCGGTGAAGGCCTGGCCATTGGGAGCCGGGTCGCCACCTACCGAGCCTGCGGCGAATTGCAGGTTCTGGGTGCCGATTGCGTTGTACACATCGGTTGCCGACAGGTGATAGCCCTGCAGTTTTTCCGGGTTCAGCCATACGCGCATGGCGTACTCGGAACCGAACTGCTGGGTGCTGCCGACGCCGGGGACACGCGAAACCTGCTCCAGCACGCGGGCACCGACGATGTCGTTAAGCGCGTCGCGGTCAACGGTGCCGTCATCCGAACGCACGCCGATGGCCATCAGGAAGCCGGCGTTGGCCTTGGCCACCACCACGCCCTGCTTGGTCACTTCCGAGGGCAGACGCGGGGTCGCCAGCGACACCTTGTTCTGTACCTGTACCTGGGCGATATCGGCATTGGTGCCGCTGTCGAAGGTCAGGGTGATGGTGACCCGGCCATTCGATGACGAGGACGAGCTGAAGTACATCAGGTTGTCGATGCCGGTCAGCTGCTGCTCGATCACCTGGGTGACCGATTTTTCCGCGGTGGACGCACTGGCGCCCGGGTAGTTGGCGGTGACGGTCACCTGCGGTGGTGCCACGCTGGGATAGGACTCGATACCCAGGTTGAGGATCGAGATCACGCCGCCAAGCGAGATCAGGATCGCCACCACCCAGGCGAAGACGGGATGCTCGATGAAAAATTTAGGCATGACGGAGTCCCGTTATTCCTTCTTTGCCGGGGCTGCCGCAGGCGCGCCAGCAGCGGGCTTGGCAGCATCGGGCTGCCACGGCTTGGCCGTGGCCGGTGCGCCTTCCTTGACCTTCTGTACGCCCGAAACAATGATCTGGTCGCCAGCGGCCAAGCCGGAGGAGACCAGCCAGTTGCCGCCCTGCTGGTTGTCCAGGGCGATGTTCTTGCGCGCGACCTTGCCGTCCTTGCCGACGATCAGCACGTAGCCGCCTTGGGTATCACGTTGCACAGCCGCCTGCGGAACCAGGAAGGCGTTGTGGCGCTCGCCCAGGTTGGCCTTGAAGCTGACGAACGAGCCCGGCAGCAGGATGTGGTCCGGGTTGGGCAGCTGGGCGCGCAGCGACACCGTGCCGGTGGCCGGATCAACCGTGGTCGAGGAGAAGTCCAGGGTGCCTTCATGCGCATAGGCACTGCCATCAGGCAGGTTGACCTGTACGGTGGTCTTGCCGTCGCCGGCCAACGCCACCGCGCCCTTGTCCTGGGCTGCACGCAGCAGACTCAGTTCGTCGGCAGTCATCGAGAAGTTCACATACAGCGGATCGATCTGGTCGACGGTGGTCAGCAGGGTTACATCACCCTGGCCGACCAGCGCACCTTCGGTGACCTGCTGCTTGCCAGCCTGGCCAGCAATCGGCGCAGTGACGCGGGCATAGCCAAGGTTGATGCGCGCGGTGGTGACCGCGGCTTCAGCCTGCTGCACGGCGGCGGCAGAGGTGCGCTCGGCGGCCTCTGCGCTGTCCAGATCGGACTTGGACACATAGCTCTGCGGTGCCAGCGAGCGGGCGCGGTTGGCGGTGGCGCGGGCGTTGGCGTAAGTGGCGCGGGCCGAAGCCAGTGCACCTTCCGCTGATGCCAGCGATGCCTGCAGTGGTGCCGGGTCGATCAGGAACAGCACCTGGCCTTCCTTGACCGCACTGCCTTCTTCATAGACACGCTTCTGCAGCACGCCGGCCACACGGGCGCGGACATCTGCGGAGCGGAATGGCGAAAGACGACCGACCAGCTCGCGCTGCAACGGCAGGGTCTGCGGTTTGGCGTCGACTACGCCGACCTCCTGCGGAGGCGGTGCGGCTTGCTCCTGCGGTTTTTTACAGGCGGCAAGGCTCAGTGTCGCTGCACAGGTGAGAGCGAGTAGACGCAGTGGGGCGGTCATCAGGAGAAACTCCGGGTGTTGTTTTTATTTGGAGCTGCGGCGGCTTGGTAGGTGCAGGCAAAGGCACGTAGAAAACCGTCGGTGGCAAATTCGGCCCAGCGGCGACGCTGTTGTGGATCATCGCGGTAAGGGGTGTGAAAGCGCTGTCTTTCAAAATCCTGGCCAGCAATCATGCTGATCAACAGCTCGGCCATGAACTGCGGGTCGTCATGCTTGAGGCGACCACGCTGCATCTCGGTGTGCATCCATTCAGCAACATGGTTGCGTAGCGCTTCGTTGCTTCCCTGGTACATGAACTGCGCTTCGTCGCGAAACTCGTGGACGCTGGCTCCGATCAACTGCGCGGTACGGCGGACGTTTGGCTTGTTGCGATGCTCAAGATAGCCGATGGCAAAGTCGAGCACGGTGTCGTGCAGCGGTTTGTCTTCACATGTAGATAACGCCGCGGTCGCGTTCGACACATGCAGCTGCATCGCCTGCCGCAACAGCTCACGCTTGCTGCCGTAACGGCTGTAGAGCGTCTGCTTGGAGCAACCCGCCGCTACGGCTATTGAATCCATACTTAGGCGTATGCCTTGTTTGGCCAATAGCTCACGCACCGCTTCGAGCACGCGCTGGTCACGCGCGTCGGTTGGCGCGGGGTTGGCAGACGGGGTTTGCATAAGCGGTGGACTATACCGTCCAGTACAGAAACACCGCAACGTAATTCGTCTTTCACTGCGCCAGGTGAGCAAGCGAGATTCAGGTGGCGGACATTGTCTGCTGGTCGTCTATCAGTAAAACCGTGGCTGTTGCTATCGCTTGCCGGCAAATTTCGATGCAGATAATGCGGCCCTGCAGCAAGGTTCTTTTTGTTACCAGCGATACAATCGCGGTTTCTCCAAACGAGCAACACCCAAAGCTCTGCCATGAAATCGCAAAACAGTGCTGCCAAGTCCGTAAAGACGAAATCCAAACCAGCTGTGAAGCAGAACATCGCCGAAGCTGGCCTCTCGCTAGAATCGGTATTTGCAGCCTTGCGGAAGCGTTATCCCGCTGCTGCCGCGCAGGCGCAGGCAGTGGCTTTTGCTACGGCTTTCTACAAGCGCATGGAAGCCGATGAGTTCAAGCTGCACTCGGCCGATGATTGGGCGGTGCTGGCTGCGGGCATGCTCGAGTTCGCTCGCACCCGCAAGCCGGGCAAGGCCAATGTGCGCGTGTTCAACCCGGCGCTGAAGGCCGACGGTTGGGAATCGGCGCATACCGTGTTGCAGATCGTCAACGACGACATGCCGTTCCTGGTAGACACGGTGACGTTGGCGCTGGCCGAGCAGGGCATCGGTGTGCACGTGCTGGGCCATCCGGTGATCAGCATCGCGCGCGACAAGGCTGGCAAGCTCAGCGGCGTGGGCGAGGGCAAGCTGGAATCGGTGATGCTGCTGGAGATCGACCGCCAGCCGGCCGATGCGCTGGATGCCGTTGCCAAGCGCGTCAGTGGCGCGGTGGAAGATGTACGCGCCATCGTCAATGACTGGCAGCCGATGACCGACAAGGCGGTGGCACTGGCCGACGACCTGGGCAAGCGTCCGTTGCCGGTGAGCAAGGCCTCGCGCGCCGAAGCACAGGAATTCCTGCGCTGGGCTGCCGACAACCACTTCACCTTCTTCGGTTACCGCGAATACAAGGTGGAGAAGAAGGGCAAGGAAGAAGTGCTGGTCGCCCAGAACGGCACCGGCCTGGGCCTGATGCGTGGCAAGGACACGATGGTCGCGCGCCCGGTCAAGGGTTTGGCGGCGGAAGGCCTGAACGCCACCAGCAGCCTGCACGATGCACTGATCCTGACCAAGACCAATGCCCGCTCGCATATCCATCGCGGCGGCTACATGGACTACATCGGCGTGTTGGAATTCGACGCCAAGGGCAAGATCATCGGCGAGCAGCGCTTCCTCGGTCTGTTCACCTCCAGTGCTTACAATCGCCGCCCGTGGGAAATCCCGCTGGTGCGTCAGCGCTATGAAAACGTGATGGCACGTTCGGGCCTGAGCCTGTCCAGCCACAGCGGCAAGGCACTGCGCCACATCCTGGAGTCGCTGCCGCGCGAAGAACTGTTCCAGTCCAGCGAGGACGAACTGTTCCGCACCGCCATGGGCGTGCTCGGCCTGCAGGAGCGCGTGCGTAGCCGCCTGTTCCTGCGTCGTGACAAGTTCAGCCGCTTCATCTCGGCACTGGTGTTCCTGCCGCGCGAGCGCTTCAACACCGACGTGCGTCTGCGCGTCGAGAACATGCTCAAGGACGCGCTGCACGGCGAATACGTCGATTCCAGCGTGGTGCTTGGTGATTCGCCGCTGGCCCAGGTGCACCTGATCGTCCGTCCCAAGGCTGGAGAGAGTCTGGAGCTGGACGTGGAAGGCATGGAGAAGCGCCTGGCCCACGTGCTGCGCAACTGGCAGGACGATCTGCGCGAAGCGCTGGTCGGCAGCCATGGCGAAGCCGAAGGCCTGCGCATTGCCTCGCGTATCGGCAAGGCACTGCCGGCCGGTTACATCGAGGACTCCAGCGCTGAAATCGCTGCAGCCGACGTCGCCCAGCTGGATGCACTGACCGGCCCGGACGATCTGCGTCTGAGCCTGCAGGCAATCCGTCGTGACGAGGTCGATGGCCTGCGTCTGAAGCTGTACCGCCAGCTGGAAGACATTCCGTTGTCCGACGTGCTGCCGATGATGGAGAACATGGGCCTGCGCGTGATCGCCGAGCGTCCATACAAGCTGATGGTCGATGAAGCGCCGGTCTACGTGCAGGACTTCGAAGTCGAATCCACCATCGGTGCGATCGACCCGGCCAGCGCCAATGCGGCCTTCAGCGATGCCTTCGCCCGCGTCTGGCACGGCGATGCCGAGAACGACGGCTTCAACCGTCTGGTACTGGGTGCCGGTCTGGATTGGCGCCAGGTGTCGATGCTGCGTGGCTACTGCAAGTACCTGCTGCAGATCGGCGTGCCGTTCTCGCAGACCTATGTGGAAGGTACCTTCAACCGCTACCCGTTGCTGGCACGCCTGATCGTGGAACTGTTCGAAGCCCGCTTCGAGCCGACCCCGTCTGCCGACAAGGCGGTGATGGACGCGCAGCTGGCCCAGTTCAAGCAGCTGGCCGGTGACGACGCTGCCACCCTCAAGCTGCTCGACGGCGTGGTCAAGGCGCGCAAGAGCGACCGTGCCGCGCGCATGGCGCTGGTCCACGAAGTGCTGATCAAGCTGCTCGACGGCGTGTCCAGCCTGGACGAAGACCGCATCCTGCGCAGCTTCATCGGCGTGATCGAAGCCACCCTGCGTACCAGCTACTACATGGTGCGCAAGGACGGCGTGCGCGCCGATGGCGGCCCGGCCGACTACATCAGCTTCAAGTTCGACGCCGCCAAGGTGCCGGACCTGCCCAAGCCGCGCCCGTACCGCGAAATCTTCGTGTGCGGCCCGCGCGTGGAAGGTACTCACCTGCGTTTCGGCCCGGTTGCCCGTGGTGGCCTGCGCTGGTCGGACCGTCGCGAAGACTTCCGCACCGAGGTGCTGGGTCTGGTCAAGGCGCAGATGGTCAAGAACACCGTGATCGTGCCGGTCGGCTCCAAGGGCGGTTTCTTCGCCAAGCAGCTGCCGGACCCGTCGGTGGATCGTGATGCCTGGTTTGCCGAAGGTGTGGCCTGCTACAAGCGCTTCATCAACGGCCTGCTCGACATCACCGACAACATCGTCAACAACAAGATCGTGCCGCCGCAGGGCGTGGTGCGTCATGACATGGACGATCCGTATCTGGTCGTCGCTGCCGACAAGGGCACCGCCACGTTCTCCGACACCGCCAACGGCATCGCCCGTGCGCACGGTTTCTGGCTGGACGATGCGTTTGCTTCCGGTGGCTCGGTTGGTTACGACCACAAGGGCATGGGCATCACCGCGCGTGGTGCGTGGGAATCGGTCAAGCGCCACTTCCGTGCACTGGGCCGCGACTGCCAGAAGCAGGACTTCACCGTGGTTGGTGTCGGCGACATGTCCGGCGACGTGTTCGGCAACGGCATGCTGCTGTCCGAGCATATCCGCCTGGTCTGCGCCTTCGACCACCGTCACATCTTCCTTGACCCGAACCCGACCGCTGCCAGCTCGTTCAAGGAACGTGCGCGCATGTTCAAGGTGCCGCGTTCGAGCTGGGCCGACTACGACAGCAAGCTGATCAGCAAGGGCGGCGGCATCTACCCGCGTTCGCTCAAGTCGATCGAGATCACCCCGGAAGTGCGTGAAGCACTGGGCATCGACGCCAGCATCAAGGCGATGAACCCGACCGACCTGATCAATGCCGCGCTGAAGGCACCGGTTGACCTGCTGTGGAACGGCGGCATCGGTACCTACGTCAAGTCGGCCACCGAGACCAACGCAGACGTCGGCGACCGTGCCAACAACGGCCTGCGCGTCAACGGTGGCGAGCTGCGCTGCAAGATCGTGGGCGAGGGCGGCAACCTGGGCATGACCCAGCTCGGCCGCATCGAGGCCGCGCAGGTTGGCGTGCTGCTCAACACCGACTTCATCGACAACTCGGCCGGTGTTGATACCTCCGATCACGAAGTCAACATCAAGATTCTGCTCAATGATGTAGTGCGCGCCAAGAAGCTCACCGTGGAGCAGCGCAACAAGCTGCTGGCCTCGATGACCGACGAAGTCGGCGAGCTGGTGCTGATGGACAACTACCGTCAGAACCAGGCGCTGAGCCTGATGGAGCGGATGAGCAGCAAGCGACTGGGCTCCAAGCAGCACTTCATCCGCACGCTGGAGAAGCAGGGCCTGCTGGATCGCCAGATCGAGTTCCTGCCATCCGACGCCGAGCTGTCGGCACGCAAGCTGCGTGGCCAGGGCCTGACCCGTCCGGAGCTGGCAGTGGTGCTGTCGTATTCCAAGATCGTCGCCTTCCAGCAACTGCTGGAATCGGACATCCCGGAAGATCCATACCTGTCCAAGGAGCTGCTGCGTTACTTCCCGCAGCCGCTGCAGAAGAAGTACGCCGACGCGATGGAGCGTCACCGCCTGAAGCGCGAAATCATCGCCACGGCCGTGACCAACCAGACCATCAACCGCATGGGCGCCACCTTCCTGATGCGCATGCAGGAAGACACCGGCCGCACCGTGGCCGAGGTCGCCAAGGCTTACACCATCAGCCGCGAAACGCTGGACGCACGTGCACTGTGGACGCAGATCGATGCGCTCGACGGCACCTTGCCGGAAGCGGTGCAGGTGGACGCACTGGAAGTGATCTGGAAGCTGCAGCGCTCGTTCGTGCGTTGGCTGCTGACCCGTCCGGGCGCGATGCCGGGCATCACTGCCGCGGTTGATCGCTACCAGGGCCCGTTCAACGACATCCGTGTCGCCTCGGGCGTGCTGCCTGATTCGCAGCGCCCGGCCTATGAGGCCAGCGTTGTGGCATGGAAGGAGAAGGGCTTGCCGGCGGCATTGGCACAGCAGCTGTCCGAACTGCAGTTCCTTGAGCCGGCGTTCGACATCATTGAGCTGGCGCGTCCGCGCAAGCTCAAGCCGGTGGACGTTTCCAAGGTTCACTTCCGCCTGGGCGAAGCCCTGCAGATGCCGTGGCTGTTCGAGCAGATCGACGCGCTGGAGGTCAACGGTCGTTGGCATGCGGTTGCTCGCGGCGTGCTGCGCGACGAGCTGGCTGCGCATCAGCGTGCACTGGCTGGCCAGGTGCTGTCGATGAAGGGCGCGACCGCAGAAGCCAAGGTGGCTGCGTGGTTGGGGCGTGATGACAGCGGCCTGCGCTTCACCCTGGCGATGCTGGCCGAGCTGGCCGAGCAGAAGACGCTGGACTACCCGACTGTGTCGGTGGCGGTGCAGCGTCTGGGCCAGCTGGCTGCGCACGGCGCGTAAGCCGGTAGGTTGTTGGTTTGGAGAACGGGCCCGAAAGGGCCCGTTCTTTTTTTGGTCAAGTCAAAAGCTTGCCCTCACCCCAACCCCTCTCCCGCAGGCGGGAGAGGGGCTACAGCTGCGGTTGCAGGATTTGCGTGCGCTCGCGGCGCTTCGAGCCCCTCTCCCGCTTGCGGGAGAGGGGTTGGGGTGAGGGCAAGCTCTTCGCTTTGGCCTTCAGTTTCCAAGCAAGCGAAAACACCAGCCAACACACCAGCAGGTTATCCTCGCCCTCCAAGCCGAACGAAAAGACGCGCCCGTGTCCCCCCGAATCGCATTCCTCGCCAGCACCGTCGAGACTGCTCAGCAGGCCCGTGTCAGCCTGGCTGCCCGCTACGGCGATCACAATCCGGAAGACGCGGACGTGATCTGCCCGCTCGGCGGCGACGGCTTCATGCTGCAGACCCTGCATCGCCACGGCGGCAAGGGCAAACCCGTATTTGGCATGAAGCTGGGCACTGTCGGCTTCCTGATGAATCACCATCGCGAAGACGACCTGATCGAGCGCCTGGCCTTGGCCGAACCGGCCTACCTGCGGCCGCTGGAAATGATCGCGCAGACCGAATCCGGTACCACCACAGGCTCGCTGGCCTACAACGACGTGTCGCTGCTGCGGCAGACCCGGCAGGCCGCGCATATCGGTATCGACCTCAATGGCCAGCAGCGGGTGGAAGAACTGATCTGCGACGGCGTGCTGGTCTCCACGCCCGCTGGCAGCACCGCGTACAACTACTCGGCGCACGGCCCGATCCTGCCACTGGGCTCCAACACCATTGCCTTGACCCCGTTGGCCCCGTATCGGCCGCGGCGCTGGCGCGGCGCCATCCTCAAGGCCGAGACCGAAGTGCGCTTCCGCGTGCTCGATCCCTATAAGCGCCCGGTCAGCGTCACCGCTGATTCGCATGAAACCCGCGATGTGGTGGAAGTGACCATCCGCGAGTCGCGCGAACGCCAGGTGACCTTGCTGTTCGACCCCGAGCACAACCTCGAAGAGCGCATCCTGAGCGAGCAGTTCATGGTCTGAACGCCGGAATGGCAGCAGCGGGGCCGCTTCCGGGTAGACTGGGTCCCGTTCCTTGATCGTATTGGGTTCATCGTCCATGGGTGACAACACTCCCCGGCTTCTCACCGTCGCGGTTACTTCGCGCGCACTGTTCGATCTCGAAGAAGGCCATGCCCTGTTCGAACGCGAAGGCCTGGAGGCCTACGCCGCCTACCAGCGGGCGCACGAGGATGATGTGCTCAAGCCCGGGGTGGCGTTCCCGGTGGTGCGCAAGTTGCTGGCCTTGAATGACGGTGCACCGGTGGAAACCCCGCGGGTGGAGGTGATCCTGCTGTCGCGCAACTCTGCCGACACCGGCCTGCGCATCTTCAACTCCATCCAGCACTACAAGCTGGATATCGTGCGCGCCACTTTCACCGCAGGCGAGCCGACCTGGCCTTACGTCAAACCGTTCGGCACCGATCTGTTCTTGTCGGCCAACCCGGATTCGGTGCGGCGCGCCCTGGTCAACGGCATCGCCGCAGCCACCATCCTGCCGCAGAGCGCGCAGGACGTTGCCACCGCGTCGGCTGCTGCAACCGATACCGGTCGCTCCAAGACCCAGCTGCGCATCGCCTTCGATGGTGACGCAGTGATCTTTGGTGACGAAAGCGAGCGCATTTCGCGCGAGCAGGGCGTGGAGGCATTCGGCCGCCACGAACGCGAACGTGCTCACGAGCCGCTCAGCGGTGGCCCGTTCCGCAACTTCCTGTCGGCATTGCATGCCTTGCAGGCGGCATTCCCGGCTGGCGAAGCGGCGCCTATCCGCACCGCGCTGGTAACCGCACGTTCGGCACCGGCGCATGAGCGCGTGATCCGCACCTTGCGCGAGTGGGGTGTGCGTCTGGATGAGGCGCTGTTCCTCGGCGGCCGCCACAAGGGGCCGTTCCTGGAAGCCTTTGGTGCCGACATCTTCTTCGATGATTCGCAGCACAACATCGACAGTGCCCGTCAGCATGTAGCCGCCGGCCATGTGCCGCATGGTGTGGCCAATCCGGATTAACCCGGCTGTTTGTAGGAGCGGCGTAAGCCGCGAAGCTGGTGACAAGACCGAATGCATGCTGCCTGCAATGGCAGCAAATGCCGTATCGGCAACATATGTGGCTTCGCGGCTTACGCCGCTCCTACAAAAGCTCGATTTGCAGCCATACATTCCCCACATGCTAGGATGAAGGCGCTTTCGCGGGTTCCCAGCTGAACCAGCGGCAATCCTGCCGCGCCCTGATCTGCACGAATGCAGCAGATCCCTCCCGCACTGCACCCACCCGGTGATCCAGGGGCGGGGCCTGTTCCCCGACCGGTAGCGTCATGTACCTGCCATTCCCTAATGCGCTGCCTTGCGTGGCGGCCGGGTGTTTCGCGCGTCGCGCGGGACTGGACGCATTGTCTCTCCTGCACGGCGCATAACGCGCCCTTGCGCAGTGCCGTCGCGTTTACGCGATTGCAGCTACACAGGAGAAACAACCCGAATGACCATGCGTATCGCCATTCTTGGAGCCGGCCCGAGCGGCTTGGCGCAACTTCGTGCCTTTGAATCCGCCCGTCGAGGTGGGGCTGAAGTGCCAGAGATCGTCTGCTTCGAAAAGCAATCCGATCTCGGCGGGATGTGGAACTACACATGGCGTACCGGGCTGGATGCTTATGGCGAACCCGTACATGGCAGCATGTACCGCTACCTCTGGTCGAACGGCCCGAAGGAAGCGCTGGAGTTTGCCGACTACAGTTTCGAAGAGCATTTTGGCCGCCCGATCGCCTCCTATCCGCCACGCGCCGTGTTGCGCGACTACATCATGGGCCGCATCGAAAAGAGCGGCGTGCGTGATCAGATCCGCTTCAACATGGCGGTGCAATGGGTCGACTATTCGGAAGAAACCGAGCGCTTCACGGTCACCGTCCGTGACCTGAAGAAAGACGAGCTGCTGACCGAGGAATTCGATCGGGTGATCGTTGCCACCGGGCATTTCTCCACGCCGAACGCGCCATTCTTCGAGGGCGTGGATCGTTTCCCCGGCCGCGTTTTGCACGCGCATGATTTCCGCGATGCCTGTGAATTCGCAGACAAGGATCTGCTGCTGGTGGGCTCCAGCTATTCGGCCGAGGACATCGGCACGCAGTGCTACAAGTACGGAGCCAAGTCCGTCACTTTCAGCTATCGAAGTGCTGCAACCGGTTATGACTGGCCAGCGGCCTTTGAAGAAAAGCCCCTGTTGCAGCGAGTCGAGGGCAACACCGCGCACTTCATCGATGGCAGCAGCAAGGAGGTGGATGCCATCGTGCTGTGCACCGGCTACCAGCATCATTTCCCGTTCCTTCCCGATGCATTGACCTTGCGCACCCGCAATCGACTGTACCCGGGTGATCTGTACAAAGGCGTGTTCTGGATCGACAACCCCAAGCTGATCTATCTGGGCATGCAGGACCAGTACTACACCTTCAACATGTTCGATGCGCAGGCCTGGTATGCGCGCGACGTGATCCTCGGCAGGATCGCGCTGCCGACCACCGATGCAATGCGTGCTGACAGTGGAGCCTGGTTGGCGCGCGAGGAGGCGACGACATCGGCCGAGCAGGACATCGACTTTCAGACCGGGTACGTGCGTGATCTGCTTGATGCCACCGACTATCCGGACTTCAACGTCGAGGCCGTGGCCACGCTGTTCAAGCAGTGGAAGCACGACAAGAAGGACGACATCCTCGGCTACCGCAACTACAGCTACCGTTCGGTGCTGACCGGTACGCTGGCGCCACTGCATCACACGCCCTGGATGCAGGCGATGGATGATTCACTGGATGCCTTCCTCGCTGACAGCGAGGTCGAAGAAGCGCCGCGCAGGATTGCCTGACGGAACCGGCGCCGGTCAGCCCGGCGCCTGTCCCAGTGGCAGCACGATATTGGTCAGGCGCCAGCGCAGCCCTTGGCGGCTGAGCACGAACACGACCTCGCGGCCATCTTCCAAATGGGTGGTGGCGGTGTAGCGCGACAGCGATTCGTAATGGCCAGTGGTATTGGCCAGCGGCTTGGCCGGCGAAGGCGCTGCCCAGGTGTCGCCGCCGACGGTGTCGCCGATGGCCCGCTTCCACAGGCTGTCACCCTGCAGCAGGGCGGCAATGCCCAGCGGGGTGACGAAGGTATCCACGCCGGCGCCGGTCAGGTTGCCGGCCATGCCCAGTGCTACCTGGCCGAACAGACTGGACTGTATGTCGCTGCCGGCGCGGCGCACGATGTAATCGTTGACCTGCGCCTTGATGTTGACCCGCACCGCGCCGAAGTCGACATGCCGCGCCAGCTTGCCGGTGTCGCGCTGTTCGATGGCTTGGCTGATGCCTCTGATTGCCAGATAGGGGCCGCCGATGACGTACGCGGCCAGCAGCACTGCCATGGCGATGACGGCGGCGAGTATCCACTTCTTCATTGCGTTGCTGTCCTCGATATCAGGAATGTGTGGGGATGCTTGCTTCGGCCCAGCGGCGCAGCATCACCAGTGTTTCGGCCCAGGCCTGGCTGCAGAAACCCAGGTACTCACTGTCGCCGTTCCAGCCCAGATGGTGGAACTCCACTACGGTCATCGGCTCGCCTTCATGCGGCAGGCCGCGCCAGGCGCCGGGGCTGGCCCGGCGTGACAGGTCAAAGCGGATCTCGGTACCGGTCCAGGCCGAGGCCGGGCTCTGTGGCGGGTGGCGGCTGATCACTTCCCAGCGGATGCAGCGCTCGGGGATGATCTCCAGCTCCTTCAGCGCAACCACGCCATGACCGGAACCGGGGTTGTGGCTGATCACGGTGTCGCCGTCGATGAGCGATTGCTGGTGCGGAATCCACCAGTGGCTCAGTCCCTCGGCGCTGGCCAAGCCGCTGTAGACGGTGGCCAGCGGGGCATCGATCCATACTTGCAGGTGGATGCTGGTCATGGCGGCTTCCTGTCGAAGGTTGCCGTCAAGCGTGCCGCAAACCAGGTTGGTTTGCGTGAAGCCCGCGCTAATCAGAATTCCAGGTCCAGCGCTGCGCACAGGTAGTCGACGAACGGACCGAGTGCGGCCAGGTCTTTGGCCAGTGTCTGGCGCAGGCGCGGGCCAGTTATCATTTCGTCGTCCAGGGAACGCCACAGTACCCAGTTGCGGTGTTTGAGGTCGTCGATGAACTCGAAATCGGCCGGGAAGCCGCGCGGCGGTCGCACAAGCTTTTCGCTGCTTTCGAATTCGTAGCGCTTGCGCGTGGCCGGCGCATGGGCGGCGGCCTTCCAGCTGCCGGGGTTGTCGAGGATGAACTGACGCAGGCGGCGCTGTACGTCCGGTTCCGGGTGCCAGATGCCAGCGCCGACGAAGCTCTCGCCGGGCGCCAGATGGATGTAATACGACGGCGCCGGTACCTGCTTGCGACGCTCATGGAACAGGCGTGCACCCTGCCAGGTCTTGTAGGGTGCCTTGTCGTGGGAGAAGCGCGAATCACGGTAGATGCGGAACAGCGAGCCGCCAACGGTGCGCGGATCGGCCTGGAAGTGCGTGCTGACCTCGCTGAGGTCTGGCTGCAGATCGGTGATCAGGCGCAGGAAGGGCTGGCGCACATGATCTTCGTACTGCTGCTTGTGCTCGGCAAACCAGGTCTTGTCGTTATGGCGTGCCAGCGCTTTGAGGAACTTGAAGCTGGCATCGCTGAAATACTGGGTCATGGTGTGTCCTGCAGGGTATGGCGCCACTGGTCCAAAGCATCCAGCAAGGCCAGTGAGGCCGGGTTGTCCTTGTGTTCTTCGCGCAATTGGGCGATCTGCGCGATGTACTCGGGCAAGGTCTGCTCGGCCATGCCCGGGGTAGTGAAACGCTGCTGACGATACGCATCCCAGCGTGAGCGCGCGGTCGCGTCCAGGGTTTGCGGGTGATTGCGCGCGCGGTAGCGGAACAGCAGTTCGGGCAGGCGCGGATCGCGGAAGCGCTGCTCAAGCTCGGCCAGTGCTTCTGGCGGCGCAGTGCGCACCTTGCTGAGCAGGCCCTTGTCGCCTTCAGCCAGGAAGCCGTCGTACAGCGAGGCGTCGGCATCGACCGGGCCGTCATTCGTGCGTTCACGGGCAAACACCTGGCGGGCCTTCTCGGCCAGCTGCGGGGCAAGCGCACGCAGCTTCTCGGCCTTGGCTTCAATCACCGCCGGATCGATGGCCAGGCGCGCGAAGTCGGCATCGCGCAGGTGGTTCCAGGCGACCAGTGCCGGCACCTTGTTGAGGTGCACTTCCTTCAGTGGAATGCGTTGCTGGCCCTCGGGCAGGTCGGCGGCGCGGGTGTAAAGGCGCGCGGTGATCTCTTCGACCGACAGTTCCAGCAGTGGCTCGATATCGCCTTCCAGGTCGAACACGATCACCCGGTTGTTGATGTGAGGATGACGGGCCAGCGGCAGTACAGGTGCCGCGCACAGGCGGCTGGCCGGGTAGCGCATCGAGATGTGCAGCACCGGTTCCATCGCCACTACATCAAGCAGGCTGCCAACGTAGCGCTTGTCGCGCAGGCGCAGCGCGTAGTCCCACATGCGCGGCTGCGCCTCACGGAAGCGCCGGGCCATGCCGATGGTGGCGTAGACGTCAGACAGCGCTTCGTGGGCATCGCCTTCGCGCACGTCATTGGCCAGCGCCAGGTGTTCGAGCTTGAACGAGGTCGCGCCGTCTTCGCGCTTGGGCCAGTTGATGCCGTCCGGGCGCAGTGCGTGCACCAGTCGCAGCATGTCGAGCAGGTCCCAGCGCGAGTTGCCGCTGCGCCACTCGCGCTCGTAGGGATCATGGAAGTTACGAAACAAGCCGTAGCGCACGAACTCATCATCGAAGCGCAGGGTGTTATAGCCCAGCGTGCAGGTCTGTGGTTTGCTCATCAACTCGTTGATGCGGGCGAAGGCCTCGGCCTCGCTGACGCCTTCGGCCAGTGCATGCTGCGGGGTGATGCCGGTGATCAAGGTGGCAATCGGCGAGGGCAGCAGGTCGTCGGCCGGCTTGACGTAGAAGCTGACCGGTTCGTCGATGACTTTCAGGTTGGCATCGGTACGCACCGCAGCGAACTGGGCGATGCGGGTGCGGCGCGGGTCCTGGCCAAAGGTTTCCAGGTCGTAGAACAGGAAGCTCTCGGCCATCAGTGCGCTCCTTCCAGTACCGGCAGTTGGGTATGGACGATCTGCCCCAGCGCAGCCCAGTCGATGTTGTCCAGCGAATCGTGACCGGCGGTGGCCTCGGCAAGGATGGTCTGCTGCAGACAGGTGCGCTCTAGCGCCACCGCATACGGCGTGTGCAGGAAAGTGACCATCGTGTAATGCGGCACGAAGCGGGTCGGCCAGCGCGCCTGCAGCGCCTGTTCCAGCTCGCGCTGCAGCAGGTAGCTGGGATCGGCAACGCGGTCGCGCATTTCCAGATAGTTGTCCAAGGCCATCTGCTGGATGGCGATGGCGTTGGGCTTGCGTTCGGCTTCAAATGCGGCGAAGGCTTCTTCCGTGCCCGGATGCTCGGCCAGGCAGCGCGCCAGCACCACACAGTCTTCGAATGCGCAGTTCATGCCCTGGCCGTGGAACGGCACCATTGCATGTGCGGCATCGCCAATCAGTACCGCCTTGCCACGCTGATGCCAGCGTTCCAGATACAACGTGCCGAGCAGGCCAGGCGGATGCTGGTCCCAATCGGTGCGCAGGTCAGGTATCACCGGCAGTGCATCAGCGAAGTCACGCTGGAACAATGCTTCTGCTTCGGCACCGCTGCGCACTGTGGCGAAGCTGGGCTCGCCTTCGTTGGGCAGGAACAGGGTGACGGTGAACGTGCCTTCGTCATTGGGCAGGGCGATGCACATGTAGTTGCCGCGCGGCCAGATGTGCAGGGCGTTGGCTTCGATCTGGAAGCTGCCGTCTGCTGCTGGCGGAATCTCCAGTTCCTTGTACGAATGATCGAGGAACTCGATGCGCTCGCCCAGCGGGAGCTTGCGGTTCATTGCCGCACGCAGCGCCGAACCGGCACCATCGGCACCAATCAGCGGCGTGTTGAAGTGGATATCGTGCGGCTGGTCGTCGCGGTCATCGATGAAGCGCGCATAGCCGGCATCGAAGTCTACGGTGTGCAGACGGCGGTGGAAATGCACAGTTGCACCGGCTTCTTCGGCCAGTTGCAGCAAGGTGGTGTTGAGGTCCTTGCGGTGTACTGACCAGATCACTTCGCTGTCATCGCGCCCGTAGCGCTGCAGATCGGGCGCACCCTCACGCGGATGCACCATGCGCCCGCGCATCATCACCGCCTTGGCCATCACCTCGTCTTCGACGCCTGCCTGGCGCAAGGCATTGCGGCCACGTTCGGCCAGTGCGAGATTGATCGAGCGGCCGGACTCGTAGTCAGCGATACGCGGATCACCGCGCCGTTCGTAGACCGTGATTTTCCAACCCTGCCGCGACAGCAGGATAGCGAGCAGGGAGCCGGCCAAGCCGGCGCCGATCAGGGTGAGACTGCGTGGGGTGGGGGTATTCAAGTCACAGGATTCCGTTGGTCAGACGCCAGCCCAGGTTTCCACTTCATCGACGAAGCGGTAGACATCGCTGTAGCGGTTGTACAGGGGCGTGGGCGAGATGCGGATGACATCGGGCTCGCGCCAGTCGCCGAGCACGCCAACCGATTGCAGGTACTCGAACAGCGAGCGGCCTTGCGCGCGGCCACCGGCCACGCGCAAGGACAGCTGGCAGCCCCGGCGCTCGGGTTCGGCAGGAGTGATGATCTGCAGCACATGGTCCAGGCGCGCACGCACCATGGTTTCCAGATAGCCGGTGATCTTCAGTGACTTCGTGCGCAGCGCGTCCATGCCGGCTTCGTCGTACAGCGCCAGGGATGCACGCAGTGGAGCGAGGCCGAGTACCGGCGGGTTGCTCAGCTGCCAGCCTTCGGCACCAAGTTCCGGCACGAACTCCGGTGCCATCTGGAAGCGGGTGGCCTGCTCATGGCCCCACCAGCCGGCGAAACGCGGCAATGAGGTGTCCTTGGCATGGCGCTCGTGCACGAAGGCGCCGGCAACCGCACCCGGACCGGCATTCAAATATTTGTAGTGGCACCACACCGCGAAATCAGGTGCGACCTCGTGCAGGTTCAACGGCACGTTGCCGACCGAGTGGGCGAGATCGAAGCCGATGTTGGCGCCTTGCGCACGGGCGAGGCGGGTGATCGCATCGAGGTCGAATACCTGGCCAGTGCGATATTGCACGCCCGGCCACAGCACCAGCGCGACGCGCTTGCCGTGCGCGTTGATGGCCTGCTCGATGGCCAGCATGGAGATGGTGCCGTTGGCTTCGTCCGGTTGCACTTCGATCAGATCGGTGGCCGGATTGAAGCCATGGAAGCGGATCTGTGCCTCGACCGCGTGGCGGTCGGTCGGGAAGGCGCCGGCTTCCATCAGGATCGCCGGACGTTCGCTGCTCGGGCGATAGAAGCTGACCATCATCAGGTGCAGGTTCACGCTCAGCGTGTTCATCGCAACCACTTCATGCGGCAGTGCGCCAACCACGCCGGCCAGCGAATCGCGCACCAGTCGGTGATAACTCAACCATTGCGTCGGGCCGGTGAAGTGGCCTTCGACGGCGATGCGGCCCCATTGATCCATCACTTCCTGCACCATCGCCTGGGCGCCGCGTGGCTGCAGGCCCAGCGAATTGCCGACGAAGTAGGTTTGATCGGTACCTTGGTGCCGAGGAATCAGGAACTGGCTGCGCAGATGGCGCAGCGGATCGGCGGCATCAAGCGCGGTGGCGTGGGCAGGTGACAGCGTTTCGTTCATCGGTGCGGACACGTCGAGGATGTACCCGCAGTGTAACCGCGCCCGGCCACTCAGACCTCGGGCGTGGCCGGTTTGGGCAGTGGATGTACGGCCCCGCATTGTGTGCAGGTACGGTGTTCGGTGGATGCATGGAACCGGTCGAAGACCTTGGGCAGATCGGTCTCGATGTTCTTCAGGTGGAAGAACTCTTCGTACAGCTTGTGGTTGCACGCCTGGCAGAACCACATGAAGCCATCGAGCTCATGGTCCAGACGCTTGCGCTCGACGACCAGGCCGATCGAGCCGGGCATGCGCTGCGGCGAATGCGGCACGCGTGGCGGCAGCAGGAAGATCTCGCCGGCGCGGATCGGGATGTCGCGCACTGCGCCATCTTCCTGCACGCGCAGCACCATCTCGCCTTCAAGTTGGAAGAACCATTCCGGGCCTTCGTCCCAGTGGTAATCGTTGCGGCTGTTGGGGCCGGCAACCACCATGACGATGAAGTCACCGTTCTCGATCATCTTGTTGCCGACTGGCGGCTTCAGGAGATGGCGGTGTTCTTCGATCCAGCCGAGCAGGTTCAGGGGTAGGGGGAGCATGCGGGGCCTGTTTGGCGTGGGGCTGGGGGTGTTTTGGAGGGGGGGGCTGTTGCGGCTTTGGCCTTGCTCTTGCTCTTGCTGTTGCTCTGGTTGTTGCTCTGGCTCTGGCTCTGGCTCTGGCTGTTGCTTTGGCTCTGGCTGTTGCTTTGGCTTTGCTCTGGCTTCTGCTCTGTCCCTTCTCCCGCACGCGGGAGAAGGTGCCCGAAGGGCGGATGAGGGCAGGGTTTTGACTTGGCTTGGGCGGTAGGCCCTCACCCCCAGCCCCTCTCCCGCAAGCGGGAGAGGGGAGGAAGCCTAGCTCCGGTTGGGACTTGGGAAGCACAACTCCGGCAGGATTTTCCTCCGCTCAGTGCCGTTTGCCTTTGCGCGGTACGAACGAAAGTGCTTTTTCATACGCAGGCTGCAACTCCTCCGGTGCACCCACGTCAATACCCATTTCGCTGACCCGGCCGTCGCGCAGGCTGTAGACCCAGCCGTGCACCATCAGTTTCTGGCCGCGGGCCCAGGCATCCTGGACGATGGTCGAGCGGCAGGCGTTCACTACCTGCTCGATCACGTTCAACTCGCACAGGCGCGCGTGGCGCAGCTCCGGGTCGTCGATCTGCGACAGGATGTCGTCATGCTTCTGTGCAACGTCGCCGACGTGGCGCAGCCAGTTGTCGGCCAGGCCGACGCGTACCTTGTTCAAGGCCGCATGCACACCGCCGCAGCCGTAATGGCCGACGATCAGGATGTGTTTGATCTTGAGCTGGTCCACCGCGTACTGGATAACGCTCAGGCAGTTCAGGTCGGTATGCACCACCACGTTGGCGATGTTGCGATGGACGAAGATCTCGCCCGGTGCCATGCCGATGATCTGGTTGGCCGGTACCCGCGAATCGGAGCAGCCGATCCACAGGTATTCGGGGCTCTGCTGCTTGGCCAGCTGATGGAAGAACTCGGGATCTTCTTTCTCGATCCGGTCCGCCCATTCGCGGTTCTTCAGCAGCAGGTTATGGATGTCTTTCATGGTGAAGCTTCCCTTGCGATCTTGAGGGGTAGGGCGCTGCCGGGAGTGTTGATGGCGGCGTCGCGGGAAACGGGGCGCAGCTCAGTCATCGTGCTGGTCGCCGTGCTCACTGCGGTAAAGCTGCATCCACTGCGCCAGTTCGCGGGCATCGGGGGTGTCCAGAGCCTGCAAGGCCTCGATCACCGCCAGTTGGTTTGCCTGCGGATGGTTCTGGCTCAACTTCAGCTTGATCTGGATCTGCTGCACGTCCAGGCGGAAGCCTACGATGGCGCGCAGCGAAGGGGCGTGATCATCCAGGCTGGAGTCAAACTGCCAATCCTGGCCGACGCTGGTCTCGAAGAAGTCGCTGGTGTCTGACAGCAGCTGAGACAGCGCAGAGGTGTCGTCAAAGCTGTGCAGCTCGCCGATCAGTTCGGCCGCGGCGTAGTTCCAGGTAGGAACGCGCGCAGCGCTTTCCTTGTCCGGATACCAGCTGGCCGAGACATAGCCTTGCGGGCCGTTGACCAGCACCTTGGCGTGGCCGAGATGTCGCGATTGCTTGTTGGCCTTGGCCCAATGGCCAACCAGTTCCACCTTGTCGCCTTCGCGCCGGTACAGCACCGGCAGCCGGGTCAGTTCGGGCAGTCCATCGTCGCCGGTGGTGAGCAAAGTCACGAACGGGTCGCGCGCCAGCAAGCGGTCGAGCCAGAGCAGGTCGGTCTCTACAAAAACGCGCTGGGCGAACACGGAGTGCTTAGACCCGGGTGCCGAGCAGTTGCACCATACGTTCGCGCAAGCTGTCGTCATCACCTTGCGGCGGCGCTACTTCGTGCAGCGAGAAGCCGCGATGCAGTGCGTCCTCTTCGTCCAGACCGTCAAAGGCGACGAACTCGGCGTCGAACAGCTGCGCGCGAGCGGTGTCTTCGCTGTCGTAGCTCAACGTGTTGCCATCGCTGTCCAGGATCTCGGCGGTGCCGCCCGGACGCACCCGCAGGCGCGCCCAGATCAGGGTGCCGCCGAGCTGTGCCAGCCACCACTGGTCGGGAATGTTTTCGAAATCAGTCATTTCATTACCTGCGAAAAAAGCCACAACAGCAGTGCCATGCCCAGCCCGCCGAGCATCACCAGCAGGGCGATGCGGGCGGGTGAGGCCAACCCCGATAGCGAGCGGTCGGCGATGCCGGTAAAGCCCCGCCCCAGCAGCCAGCGCAGGCACTCTGGTTTAAGAAAGGCGCCGGCGCCGAATTCGGTCGCCAGCGCTGGATGCCGGTCGCGGATATGGACCAGCGTCAACGGCCAGAAAATCAGGAAGGCGCTGAGGCCGGCAATGGCCACGCCGACAAAGCAAAGAGCGAAGAACAAGGTCAACGGCACCGCCTCCTGTTACTGGATCAGATGAATCAGTACTCCGCCGAACCCGGTGCGCGCGGGTAGGGGATTGCATCGCGGATGTTGGACAGGCCGCAGACGTAAACCACCAGACGCTCGAAGCCCAGGCCGAAGCCGGCGTGCGGCACCGAACCGTAGCGACGGAAATCGCGATACCACTGGTAGTGGTCCGGATCCAGGCCGAACTGCGCCATGCGCGCGTCGAGCACGTTGAGGCGTTCTTCGCGCTGGCTGCCGCCGATGATCTCGCCAATGCCCGGGGCCAGCACGTCCATCGCGGCGACGGTCTTGCCGTCGTCGTTCAGGCGCATGTAGAAGGCCTTGAAGTGTTCCGGGTAGTTGGTCACCACCACCGGGCGGCCGACGTGTTCTTCGGTCAACCAACGTTCGTGTTCGGTCTGCAGGTCCAGACCCCATTCGACCGGGTAATCGAACTTCTTGCCGGACTTCTGCAGCAGGCTGATCGCATCGGTGTACTCGATGCGTTCGAACGGTGCGTTGACGAAGGCTTCCAGGCGGGTGATGGCGTCCTTCTGCACGCGCTCGGCGATGAAGGCCATGTCGTCGGCACGCTCGTCGAGCACCGCGCGGAACAGGTACTTCAGGAACTCTTCGGCCACACGCGCGTTTTCGGCCAGATCGGCGAAGGCGATTTCCGGCTCCACCATCCAGAACTCGGCCAGGTGGCGGGTGGTGTGGCTGTTTTCGGCGCGGAAGGTCGGGCCGAAGGTGTAGACCTTGCTCAGTGCCAGGCAGTAAGCCTCGACGTTGAGCTGTCCGGACACGGTCAGGAAGGTTTCCTTGCCGAAGAAGTCACGGCTGAAATCAATCTGGCCATCGCTGGTGCGCGGCAGGTTGGCCATGTCCAGCGTGGAGACGCGGAACATCTGGCCTGCACCCTCGGCGTCGGAGGTGGTGACGATGGGCGTGCTGATCCAGTAGAAGCCGTTCTCGTGGAAGTAACGGTGCACAGCCTTGGACAGGCAGTCGCGGATACGGGTGACTGCGCCGAACAGGTTGGTACGCGGGCGCAGGTGCGCCACTTCGCGCAGGAACTCCGGCGTCATCGGCTTGGGCTGGATCGGGTAGGTCAGCGGGTCTTCGACCCAGCCGACGATTTCGAGGCTTTGCGCCTGGATCTCGAAGCTCTGGCCCTTGCCCTGCGACTTGACCAGGGTGCCGGTGGCGATCACCGAGCAGCTCGGGGTCAGCTTCTTGATGTCTTCGAAATTGGACAGCGCTTCGGTGGCCACGACCTGGATCGGGGCAAAGCCCGAGCCATCGCTGACGTTGACGAAGGCCAGTCCAGCCGAGCCGCGCACCGTGCGGACCCACCCGCGGACTGTGACTTCTCCGCCTTCCGGGAACTTCCCGGCAAGGGCGTGTGCAACGCTGACCACCGTCATGACTTGAATCCTCTGTTGATCGACTCGATCTGTGAATGCGAGATTTTAGCGGCTCCGGGCCCGGGCAGGCGAGCATTTATCTACGCTTGCAGTCCGGCGGGTCGCCCACATCTATAATTGGACCGTAATTCTGCTGGAGTCGCCCCAACATGGCTGTTCATCTGACCCCCATCGCCCATTCCCGCGTGCAGCGCTTCGTCAGCGGCACCCCGGGTGCGCTGGGCCTGCGTTTTGGCGTGACCCGTACCGGTTGCTCGGGTTGGGGTCACATTACCGACCTGGCCAAGGATGAGCGCGAGGGCGACACCGTGTTCGAACAGGACGGCGTGCGCATCTACGTGGACGCACAGAGTCTGCCGCTGGTGGATGGCACCGAGATCGACTTCGGCAAGCAGGGCCTGAGCGAGACGTTTACCTTCAAGAATCCCAACGCAGCGGCCGAATGCGGTTGCGGCGAGAGCTTCACCACCGACGACATGCACCGCTGAGCAAGGCGGCTGCGGGCCTTTGCTGGATGGTGGGAGCGGCGTAAGCCGCGAAGCAGGTCTGGTGTCGGAGCCAGAGGGGCCGGCATCACGAAACGCCTCCCCCTGTGGCGCCGAGCCATGCTCGGCTGGAGCATCCCCGGCGATGTCCGGGAATGTGCATATAGCCCCTGCCGAGCATGGCTCGGCACTACGGGCTAGGTTCCGAAATCTTGGCTGAACCTGTCCATCTGGTGCATCCGTGAATGCAGGATCGTGACGACACCGATGTCCCCGTTGGAGAGCCGTCGCCAATACACGACATGCTGTTCGTAGCGGAAGAAAAAGCCATCAATGCCGAACTCGCCTGGAATCGGTCTTGATGGCGTAAGCCGTGACGAAACGCCGTCCAGCGCCTCGAACAATCCGTTGATGTAGCGCTCCGCCTGTTCTTCGCTCCAATGGTCCCGTGTGTAGCGGTAGATCTCGTCAAGCCGGTAGGACGCGGCTTCCTGGATTCTGATCTGGGCCATGATCCGGTGTTTAGCGTCGGTTACGGGCGATGACCTCGGCTGCCGTCAACGGCTGGTACGACGATTCCGGCGCGGCGTAGGCGTGAGCCAGCTCTGTCCTGAGTCGTTCGAAAGTTTCCGCCTCGGCGCGCTCCTTGTCGCGTCGGATCAAGTCGCGCATGTATTCGCTGACGTTTTCATAGGCGCCGTGCTCCCCCACGTTGGCGGCCACGAAGTCACTCAAAGGTCCGCTGAGGCGAACCGTCATGGTCGTGGTGCTTGCTCGTGACATTGAGGGTCTCCGGTTGCGGCTGTATTCAATACTATGCCTTATTGAATACGAGTGCCGTCTACGCCTGTTCAGCTGTCCAGGCAGGGGCTTGCGGTCTGGGTGGGGACGTTGGTGCGGCGCTGCAACATCACCGCAATACCCCACAGCAACAAGCCTACGGCCGCGGTCGCCGCGCCGACGTAGCCGGTGGAGGCGTGGCCGTATCCAGCGCCAATCGCCATGCCACCCAGCCAAGGGCCCAGCGCATTTGCCGTATTGAAGGCGGCGTGGTTGGATGCGGCAGCCAAGGTCTGTGCCTCGCCGGCGGCGTCCATCAGGCGGGTCTGCAGGGCCACGGCCAGAGCGCCCATCGTACCCACGGCGATGATTGCCGGCACCATCGCCCAGGCCGTGTTCGCGGCCAGCGGGAACAGCAGCAGCACGACGATGGACCAGGCCAGCAGCAGGCCGGCGGCGCGGAACTGCAGCCGGTCGACCAGCTTGCCGCCAGCAATATTGCCGATGATCGCGCCGACGCCGAACAGGCCGACCGCGACCGGCATCCAGCGCTCGTTGATCCCGGTGACGTTGACCAGGGTTGGCGCCAGATAGGTGAACACACAGAACATGCCGGCAAAGCCGATCGCGCCGATGGCCAGTGCCAGCCAGACCTGGGTGGTGTTGAAGGCGCGCAGTTCGCGCAGCGGCGAGGTGCGGATCTCGCTGGGGTCGGCTGGCAGCTGTCGCGCAACCATCGTCACCGTGGCAAGCGCCAGCAGGCTGACCAGTACGAAGGCGCTGCGCCAGTTGAATTGCTGGCCCAGCCAGGTGGTCAGCGGGTTGCCCAGCAGGATGGCGATGGATAGGCCCAGCAGTACCTTGGAGACGGCAGCGCCGCGCTGTTCCGGTGGGCTGATCGAGGCGGCCACCAGCATGGCCACGCCGAAATAGGCGCCATGCGGCAGGCCGGCGACGAATCGGGCCAGCAGCATCGTGTGGTAGCTCGGTGCCAGTGCACTGGCGAGGTTGCCGATGGCGTAGAAGCCCATCAGCCATAGCAGCAGGCTGCGGCGCTGCAGGCTGGCGCCGGCAAAGGCCAGCAGCGGTGCGCCGACCACCACGCCGATGGCGTATGCGCTGATCAGATGCCCGACCTGGGCTTCAGTAATTGCCAGGCCGCGGCTGATTTCCAGCATCAGGCCCATGCTTGCGAACTCGCTGGTGCCGATTGCGAACCCGCCCAATGAGAGCGCGATGAGAATGAAGGTGCGCTGGCGCGGGGTCAGCTGCGCTGCCAGAGAAAGCGTGGAGTTCACGTCGGGCGGTCCGGGAGTGCGTGGAATCGGTTACATAGTGTACTGTTGCGACGCAGCATCCGTGGCGGCCGAGACCCGTTCCGGCGCCGGATACTGTGTTGCACAGGCCGGGGCAACTTGCCTCCAGTTCACTTCCAGTGGATAATGCCCGGCTTCCTGCGCTCCAAGTGCAGGATCCCTTGCCCCACCGCAAAGCACAGCGGGGGGCTGTCCAGCCCGTCAGGGCTATATCCGAAAGGTATAAAAACATGAGTCGTCATTACGAAGTCGTGTTCCTGGTCCACCCGGATCAGAGCGAACAGGTCCCCGCCATGATCGAGCGCTACAAGGCGCTGGTCGAAGCCGGCAACGGCACCATCCACCGTCTGGAAGATTGGGGCCGTCGTCAGCTGGCTTACCCGATCCAGAACCTGGTGAAGGCTCACTATGTTCTGCTGAACATCGAAGCCGACCAGGCAGTTCTGAACGAACTGACCGAGAGCTTCCGCTTCAACGACGCCGTGCTGCGCAACCTGGTCATCAAGCGTGACGAGGCTGACACCGAGCAGTCGCTGATCATGAAGAGCAAGGACGAGAAGGGTGACAAGCCCGAGCGTGGCGAGCGCCGTCGTCGTGACGACGAAGAAGGTGCATCTTCCAACAATGACGAAGCCGGCGACGACGCCGCTTCTGCTGAATAAGGAGCACTTTCATGTCCAAGTTCTTCCGCCGTCGTAAGTTCTGCAAGTTCACCGCTGAAGGCGTGAAAGAGATCGATTACAAGGATCTCAACACCCTGCGTCAGTACCTGACCGAGAACGGCAAGATCGTTCCGAGCCGCGTGACCGGCACCAAGTCCAAGTACCAGCGCCAGCTGGCTACGGCCGTCAAGCGCGCCCGTTTCCTGGCCCTGATCCCGTACACGGACAACCACGACGTCTAATCCGATTTTTCGGAGGAACCCGCATTCGCTGCGGGTTCTCGACAGGAAATCCGGCCTTGGCCGGATTTTCCGTACCCACCGTCCTATTCGGACAGCAAGCGTTGCGGAGCCATTGGCGCCGCTAACGAATAACGGAGCTACACCATGAAGCTGATTCTTATCCAGAAAGTGACCAACCTCGGCGGCCTGGGCGACCTGGTTGACGTGAAGCCGGGCTACGGCCGCAACTTCCTCGTGCCGCAGGGCAAGGCCGTTCCGGCCACCGCGACCAACATCGCCGAGTTCGAAGCCAAGCGTGCTGAGTACGAAGCCAAGGCACAGGCCTCGCACAACGGTGCTGAAGCCCGCGCTGCCAAGTTCGAAGGCGCCAGCGTCACCATCGCTGCGCACGCTTCGACCGAAGGCAAGCTGTACGGTTCGGTTGGCCCGCGTGATATCGCTGAAGCCTTCACCGCTGCCGGCCTTGAGCTGAACAAGAGCGAAGTGATCATGGGCGAAGGCGCTTTCCGCAATGTTGGCGAGTTCGACGTCATCGTCAAGCTGCACGCCGACGTGGAAGCCACCGTCAAGGTCATCGTCGAATCCGACGCTTGATTCTGCCGGACTGGTTGTAAAGAACGGGCGCCGCAAGGCGCCCGTTTCTTTTGGCCGGCTGGTTGGTCTGACCACCGGCGGCCATGGGTGTCGCTATACTCGGTTGCCAGTGCCGTGCTTTGGCTGTTGAATTCCACGGAATATCAATGACTTGAGCGCGGGAAGGGAACCTCCGGAACCTCATTCCGGGTGTCGGCAGTTGCTGCCGATGTCCGCCAACAGCCCGATTCCATGCGTCTATCCACGATCAAGCTCTCCGGTTTCAAGTCGTTCGTCGATCCCACGACCTTGCACCTGCCAACCAATATGACCGGCGTCGTCGGTCCCAATGGCTGTGGCAAGTCCAACATCATCGATGCAGTGCGCTGGGTGATGGGCGAGAGCTCAGCCAGCCGCCTGCGTGGCGACTCGCTGACCGACGTGATCTTCTCCGGCTCGGCGGGGCGTAAGCCGGTGTCGCAGGCGACGGTGGAGCTGATCTTCGACAACGCTGACCACACCATCTCCGGCGAGTACGCCTCGTTCAACGAGATCTCGGTCAAGCGCACGGTCAGCCGTGATGGCAGCAGCAACTATTATTTGAACGGCACCAAATGCCGCCGCCGCGATATCACCGATCTGTTCCTGGGCACCGGGCTTGGCCCGCGCAGCTACTCGATCATCGAGCAGGGCATGATCAGCCAGATCATCGAGGCGCGCCCGGAAGACCTGCGCGTGTATCTGGAAGAAGCCGCAGGCATCTCCAAGTACAAGGAGCGGCGCAAGGAAACCGAAACCCGCATCCGTCACACCCGCGAAAACCTCGATCGCCTCAACGACCTGCGCGAAGAAATCGGCAAGCAGCTCGAGCACCTGAAGCGTCAGGCGCGGCAGGCCGAGCAGTACCAGGCGCTGCAGGAAGAGCGCCGGGTCAAGGATGCGGAATGGAAGGCGCTGGAATACCGCGGCCTTGACGGCCGTCTGGGTGGTCTGCGCGAGGCGCTTTCACGCGAAGAGACCAAGCTGCAGCAGCTGATCGCCGAACAGCGTGATGCAGAAACCCGCATTGAAACCGGCCGCGTGCGTCGCGAAGAGGCGGCCGAGAATTTGAACAAGGCGCAGGCCGATGTCTACCAGGTGGGCAGCACCCTGGCGCGGCTTGAGCAGCAGATCCACCACCAACGGGAAATGGCGCAGCGCCTGCACAAGGCGCGCGATGAAACCCGTCAGGCGCTGTCCGAACTTGGCCAGCACATCAGCGGCGATGAAGCCAAGTTGATCGTGTTGCGTGAGTCAGTGGAGAACGCCGAGCCGCAGCTGGAGCAGTTGCAGGAAGACAACGAGATCCGCCAGGAAGCCCTGCGCGAGGCCGAAGCCAAGTTGGCTGACTGGCAGCTGCGTTGGGAAGCGCATAACCGCAACACCTCCGAAGCGACCCGCTCCGGCGAGGTCGAGCGTACCCGCGTGGATTACCTGGATAAACAAGTCCTCGAAGCCGACCGCCGCCGGGAGGCCTTGCAGGCAGAGCGCGCCGGTCTGGATCTGGATGCGCTGGCCGAAGCCTTCGAGCAGCTGCAGCTGGAGCACGAAACCCAGAAGACCGCGCTGGAAACCTTGAGCGCACAGGTCGAGCTGCGCAAGGAATCGGTGGCGGCACTGCAGGAGCAACAGCGTGCCGGGCAATCGGAACTGGCCGATGTGCGTAAGCAGGCGCAGTCGGCACGCGGCAGGTTGTCTTCACTGGAAACGCTGCAGCAGGCTGCGCTTGGTCAGGAGCAGGGCGCAGCGGCAGCATGGCTGAAAGCACGTGGGCTGGATTCGGCCGCACGTGTTGGCGAGCGCATCACCGTTGAAGGCGGCTGGGAAAACGCGGTTGAGAGTGCGCTCGGTCAGCTGATCGAAGGCGTGCTGGTGGATGCACCGGAAGCCTTGGTTGATGCGCTGGCTGAGCTGGGCGAAGGGCGCATCGCGCTGGTTGCCGATGCAGACGGCAAGGCTGACTTCGCGGCGAGCTCATTGGCGGCAAAAGTGCAGGGGCCGTTGGCGATACGCCGCCTGCTGGCGCATCTGCATGGCGCTGAGGATCTGGCGCAGGCACAGCAATTGCAGCGCCAGCTTGGCGACAGCGAATCGGTGATCACCCGCAGCGGTGAGCGTCTGGGGCAGGGCTGGGTGCGTTTGTCGCGCTCCGGCGCAGCCGAGCAAGGCGCCTTGCTGCGTGAGCGCGAGATCGTCACCTTGCGCGAGCAGATCGAAACCCTGCAGGAACGTGAGGGCGCATTGGAACAGCAGTTGGCCGCCTTGCGTGACCAGCTGTTGGCTGCCGAGCAGCAGCGCGAAGACGTGCAGCGCTCGCTGTATCAAGCGCATCGCGCCGGGTCCGAACTTGCTGGGCAGCTGCAGAGCCAGCAGGGTAAGTTGGAATCCACGCGCACGCGCATCGAACGTATCGAAGGCGAGTTGGCGCAGTTGCTGGAAACCCTGGAGGCCAGTCGCGAACAGGCCACCGAGGCGCGTCTGCGACTGGATGAGGCGGTCTCCAGTATGGGCGACCTGGAATCTGCCCGGCACGCGCTGGAAAGCGAGCGCAGGCAGATGAGCGATGCGCGCGATCAATCACGCGATGCGGCGCGCAATGTGCGCGACAGCATGCACGCGCTGGCGTTGACGCTGGAGTCGCAGCGTACCCAGATCAGCTCGCTGAGCCACGCGTTGGAGCGCATGGGTAGCCAGCGCGGTCAGCTCGACTCGCGCCTTGGTGAACTGCATTCGCAGCTGGACGAAGGCGATACGCCGGTCCACAGCCTGGAAGCAGAGCACCAGAATGCATTGGCCGAACGCGTCCGCGTCGACCGCGTGCTGGCCGAGGCGCGTACCTTGCTCGATGGCATTGACCATGAGTTGCGTGGCCTGGAGCAGACCCGCCATCAGCGCGACGAACAGTCGCTGGCGCAGCGTGAGCGTATTTCCCAGCGCAAGCTTGATCAGCAGGCCTTGGTGCTCAGCGCCGAGCAGCTGTCGGCTGCGGTGGAGAAGGCCGGCTTCGTGCTGCAGGACGTGATCAACACGCTGCCCGAAGATGCGCGCCTGTCGGATTGGGAATCAACGGTGCACCAGATCGACGGCCGCATGCGTCGACTGGAGCCGGTCAACCTGGCCGCGATCAGCGAGTACGGTGAGGCCTCGCAGCGTTCGGAGTATCTGGACGCGCAGAACACCGATCTGAACACCGCGCTGGAAACGCTGGAAGACGCCATCCGCAAGATCGATCGCGAAACCCGCGGTCGCTTCAAGGACACCTTCGACCGGGTCAATTCCGGCGTGCAGGCGCTGTATCCGCGCCTGTTCGGTGGCGGCCATGCCTACCTGGAACTGACTGGCGAAGATCTGCTCGATACCGGCGTGACCATCATGGCGCGACCGCCGGGCAAGCGAGTGTCCAATATCTCGCTGCTATCCGGCGGCGAGAAGGCGATGACTGCGGTGGCATTGGTGTTTGCCATCTTCCAGCTCAACCCGGCACCGTTCTGCCTGCTGGACGAGGTGGACGCACCGCTGGACGAGGCCAACGTCGGTCGTCTGGCCAATATGGTCAAGGAAATGAGTGAGAAGGTGCAGTTCCTGTTCGTCAGCCATAACAAGGCGACGATGGAGGCTGCGCACCAGTTGTCGGGCGTCACGATGCGCGAGCCGGGTGTCAGTCGACTGGTCAGTGTTGATCTGGAAGAGGCCGCCCGATTGGCGGGCGCGGCCTGACGTGCCATTCTTTAACCACCTGAACGATTAACCCGGAGACTGCAGCGCATGTCTGACACGGCACTGTTGCGTATCGGCATTCTGGTTGCCGGCGTTTTGCTGGTAGCGGCCATTTTCTTTTTCAGCCGGCCCAAGCGGCTGGCGCAAGGCAAACGCAAGGAGCCGGCCAGTGCTGAGCAACCGCGTCGCGAGCCAGTGCTGGGCGGTGCTGAGGGCACCACTGGCGCCGATGTGGGCGAGGGCGTTGCAGCTGCTGATGGCGTGACCCAGGCCGAGCTCGGTCTGCCGGACGTGGACGAAGGCAATCTCAGTGAGTTGGGCAAACGGCCCACCCAGGATTTCGACAAGATCGTCTCGCTATACGTGGCCGCCCGTTCCGGGCAGGTATTGCGTGGCGAGGACATCGTGGTCGCGGCGGAGAAGACCGGTCTGGTCTTTGGCTACATGAATGTGTTCCACCGTCTGGTGGAAGGGCATTCGGAGCGTGGTCCGATCTTCTCGATGGCCAGCATCATGAAGCCGGGCAGTTTCGACATGGGCAATATCCGTGAGATGGAAACTCCGGCCATCGCCTTCTTCCTGACCTTGCCGGCGCCAATGACCGCGCTCGATGCCTGGGAAAAGATGCTGCCGACCGTGCAGCGCATGGGTGAACTGCTGGATGGCGTGGTGCTGGATGACAGCCGCAATGCCCTGGGCCGGCAGCGCATCGCGCATATCCGCGATGATCTGCGTGCGTATGACCGCCAGCATCAGGCGCCGCCGCTGACCAAGTCGCCGCGTTGGTAAGGCTTTAAGAGCTACCCCTCCCCAACCCTCCCCTTGCGTACGGCAAAGGGAGGGGGCGTAGTTCTTCCCCCTCCCTTGCGCGCAGCGTAGGGGAGGGCCGGGGAGGGGGGCTGTTCGCAGTAGACATGGATGTCCTCGCACCACCCGCTTTTACCGCGCAAACACTCCGCGCAGGTAAAATCGCCGCATGAATCAAAACACCGCCGCCACCCAGCGCATCAGCGAACTCCGCCGCCAGCTGGCAGACGCCTCGCGTGCCTATCACGAGCACGACGAGCAGATCATCCCGGACGTCGAATACGACCGGTTGATGCGCGAGCTGGAAGCGCTCGAAGCAGCGCATCCGGAACTGGATAGTGCTGACTCGCCCAGCCATCAGGTCGGTGGCAAGCCATCATCGCGTTTCCCGGAAGTCGTGCATGCCGTGCCGATGCTGTCGCTGGGCAATGCCTTCAGCGACGCCGAAGTACATGACTTCGTGCGCCGCATCGATGAGCGCCTGCATCGCCGCGAACTGTTTTTCTCCGCTGAGCCCAAGCTCGACGGCCTGGCCATCAACCTGCGCTACGAGAATGGCGTGTTCGTGCAGGGCGCGACCCGCGGTGACGGCGCCACCGGCGAAGACGTCAGCGCCAATCTGCGCCAGATCAAGGTCATTCCGCAGCAACTGAGTGGTCAGGGTTGGCCCGAGGTGTTGGAGGTGCGAGGTGAGGTCTATATGCCGCGCGCCGACTTCGAACGTTACAACGAGCAGGCGCGCCTGCATGGTGGCAAGGTGCTGGCCAATCCGCGCAATGGCGCAGCCGGCTCGCTGCGTCAACTTGACCCGAAGATCAGCGCGCAGCGACCGTTGAGCTTCTACGCCTATGGTCTGGGTGAGGTGTCCGGTGGCGAGCTGCCTGAGACGCATTCGGCAACCTTGGCGCAGCTGGCACAGTGGGGCTTCCCTGTCAGCGATCTGTGCAAGGTGGTGCAGGGTGCCGAAGGTCTGCTCGCGTACTACCGTGATATCGGCGAGCGCCGCGACAGCCTGGCCTATGACATCGATGGCGTGGTCTACAAGCTCGATGACCGTGACGGCCAGCAGGAGATGGGCTTCGTCGCACGCGCGCCACGCTGGGCGATCGCGCACAAGTTCCCGGCGCAGGAACAGACCACCACGGTCGAGGCGATTGAGATTCAGATCGGTCGCACCGGCGCAGCAACGCCGGTTGCGCGGTTGAAGCCGGTGCATGTGGCCGGTGTCGTCGTCACCAACGCCACCTTGCACAATGCCGATCAGATCGCGCGTCTGGACGTGCGTGTCGGCGATGCGGTGATCGTGCGCCGTGCCGGCGATGTGATCCCGGAAGTGGTCAGCGTCATTGTTGATCGCCGCCCTGAAGGCACCACGCCGTGGCAGATGCCGCGTGCCTGCCCGGTGTGTGGTTCGGAGATCGTGCGCGAGGAAGGTGAGGCGGCGTGGCGCTGCTCCGGTGAGCTGAGCTGCCCGGCGCAGCGCAAGGAAGCCATTGCCCACTTCGCCTCGCGCAAGGCGATGGATATCGACGGGTTGGGCGACAAGTACATCGAGATCCTGGTGGATGCAGGCATCGTGCGCGGCGTCGCCGATCTGTATGCGCTCAATCGTGATCAGTTACTGGTGCTGAAGCTGGCGCTGGATGCCGACACACCTGAAGCACTCGCCTCGCAACTCGGCCTGCACCTGCAGCCGGAAGGCAGCGGTGGCACGCTCAATCGGATCCTCAAGCTGGATGCGAACGATCCGTCCTGGCGTGCGCAGGCCTTGTCGGTGCAGGCCAGCTTTGAGTGGAATACCAAGAAAATCGCCACCAAGTGGGCCGATAACTTGATCGCCGCGATTGCCGCCAGCCGCGACACCACGCTGGAGCGTCTGCTGTTTGCACTGGGCATCGAGCATGTGGGCGAAAGCACAGCCAAGGCCTTGTCGGCGTGGTTCGGTGATCTTGAGTTGATCCGTCACCTGCCGTGGCCGATGTTCAAGCGCGTGCCCGACATCGGTGGCGAAGTGGCTCGTTCGATTGGCCACTTCATGGCACAACCAGGCAACCAGCAGGCCATTGATGCATTGTTGGAGCGTGGCGTGCAGATCAGTGATACGCACGCGCCCAATGCCAAGCTGCGTGCCGATCTGAATCTGGCGACCTTGTTGGCGGATCTTGAGATTCCCAAGGTCACGCCGGTGCGCGCGCGCCAGCTGGCCGAGGCATTCCGCTCGACGGCAGCCATCCTCGATGAGGAGGCGCACAACTTCATGACCGCCGGTCTGCCGGCGGAAACCGCCAACGCGTTGGTTGCGTGGTTGAACGTTGATGCCAACGCGCAGCTGTTCAGTGCTGCTGGCGCAGCATTGGAGCGTTTGCTGGCGATCACGCCAGTGGAACAGCAACAGGTTGCCGGTGTGCTCGATGGCAAGACGGCGGTGCTGACCGGTACGCTGACGCAGATGGGCCGCGACGAGGCCAAGGCCAAGCTTGAGGCCCTGGGCGCCAAGGTCGCCGGCAGCGTCTCGAAGAAAACCAGTTTTGTGGTGGCCGGTACCGAAGCCGGCTCCAAGTTGGACAAGGCAAATGAGCTTGGTGTGGAAGTGTGGGACGAAGCGCGTCTGCTTGCCTTCCTTGCCGAGCACGGAGAACAGGTATGAGTGAGATCAAAGCGCGCTTGGCGCAATCGCAGGACTTCCCGCAGCTGATCGCGATGGTTCGCGACTTCTATGTGGAAGACCAGATTCCCTATATCGCCGAACGGGTGGAGCCGGGCCTGCACACGCTGCTGGAACAGCCGAGCTGCGGCGCGGCTTTGTTGTTGCTCGATGGCGACAGCGTGGTGGGCTATATCACCCTGGGCTGGTGCTTCAGCGTCGAACAGGGCGGCCGTTTCGTATTGCTGGATGAGCTGTATCTGGGCCCGGCAGCACGTGGTCGTGGCTGGGGCCGGCAGGCCTTGGCGCTTGCCCGCGACTGGGCCGCGGGGCAGGGTGCGGCGGTTATCCGGCTGGAGGTGAACCACCACAATGCCAAGGCCAAGTCGCTGTATTTATCGGCCGGCTACCGCGACGATGAGCGTGACATCCTGACCCTGTCGTTGGACGGGTCCTCTGGACGTTTGCACTCGTGATCGAGGCCCTGCGTCAGCGCGCACGCTTGAATGCACTGATCCGCGGCTTTTTTGCCGAGCGCGATGTGTTGGAAGTGGAAACGCCAATCATGTCGGCTGCCGGCAATACCGAGCCGAACATCGTGGGCTTCCAGACCCGCTTCAGCGGTCACGTCGATGCCGGTTCGCCACAGCGCTGGCTGCGCACTTCGCCGGAATATCCACTCAAGCGGCTGCTGGCTGCCGGCGTTGGTGATTGCTATGAACTGGGCCGGGTGTTCCGCAATGGCGAGGCCGGTGGCCGCCACAATCCCGAGTTCACCATGCTGGAGTGGTATCGGGTGGGTTGGGATCATCATCGGCTGATCGATGAAACCATTGCGCTGGTACAGCAGGCCTTGGCGATGGTGCAGCGTCCGTTGGCGTCAGTGCGCATCGTCAGCTACCGCGACCTGTTCATCCAGGCGGTGGCGCTGGATCCGTTCCTGAGTGACGAAGCGCAGCTACGTGCAGGTCTGGGCGAGGTCGGTATCCAGCCGGATGGCCTGACCCGCGATGACTGGTTGGATCTGCTGATGAGCCATCGCATCCAGGCGCAGTTCGCAGTCGACGCCATTACCGTGATTCATGACTGGCCGGCCAGCCAGGCCGCATTGGCGAAGATTCGTCCGGGTACACCGCCATTGGCTGAACGCTTTGAGCTTTATCTGGGCCCGGTTGAATTGGCCAACGGTTATCACGAGCTGAACGACGCGGTCGAGCAGCGCCAACGCTTCGAGCGCGATCTGGCGATCCGCGCGGCGCGCGGAGCTGAACAACCGCCCTTGGATGAGGCCTTTCTTGCCGCATTGCCGTCGTTGCCTGCCTGCGCCGGTGTTGCGGTTGGCGTGGACCGATTGCTGATGGCCTTGGCCGGTACGCCGCGTATCGGCGATGTACTGGCGTTTGATTTCGCCAACGCCTGATGCTGGTTTGCGCTGGATCATGGATCTGCAGCTTGGCAACGCAGATGATAATGCTTTGCTCACAATGACTCAGGCAGTGTGTGATCATCGGAATCCATCATGACCGAACAGGGGAGCGTCTGATGAAGCGGGTCTGCGGCTTGCTGCTATTGCTGGCGCCGACAGTACTGGCAGCCCAGGAATCTGCGCCAACAGCGGCGGACCGGCAGGTGGTGCGCTGCGAATCGGGTGAACAGTTGCGGACGTTCTGCCCGATGGATACCAGTGCTGGCGTGCAACTGGTTCGACAGCTGTCCAGGCGCGACTGTATCCGTGAGACCAGTTGGGGCGTTGAAGGCAATGCGGTTTGGGTGAGCCAGGGTTGCAGCGCTGAATTTGCCCGCCCGCAGGCTTCCAGTCGCACGACGCGCCGCGTGGTGCGCTGCGAATCAAAGGGGCGGACGGAGGTTTGCCCGGTGGTGTTGCGTGGTGCGCCAGTGCGCTTGTTGCGGCAGCAGTCGGTGCTGCCGTGCCGCGAAGGCCGCAGCTGGGGATACAGCGGCAAGGAAATCTGGGTCAGTCGCGGTTGCCAGGGGTTGTTCGAGGTTGGTGCCGAGGACGGCTCGGGCTTTGTGGATACCCCGCGCAGGGTGACCTGTGAGTCCAAGGGTGAGCTGCGGCGCGAATGCGGTGTCAGCGTGACCCGCAGGGTTACCTTGGTGGAGCAGCTGTCCAACGCCGCCTGCCGGGAGGGTGACAGCTGGGGCTGGGACCGCAATGGGATCTGGGTGGACAAGGGCTGCCGCGGCGAATTCTCTGCCGATTGAGCGAGGGCTGGCTGATCCGAGGTTATTGGTCCGTGCCGGGCAGCGCCGATTACAATGGGCGTATGAACGATACCCCCACCATTGATTACGCCCGTTACGACCATATCCGCCCAATCCGCTGGACCGGCGAGGCACTGGAACTGCTGGATCAGCGCAAATTGCCGTTTATCGTCGAGCACGTGCTGTGCCATGACAGCGATGCAGTTGCAGAAGCAATCCATGCCTTGACCGTGCGCGGTGCGCCCGCCATCGGTATCGCCGCAGCCTGGGGCGTGGTGTTGGCCGCGCGCGAGGTACAGGCCGATGACGGCGCGGCTGCGTTGCAGGTGTTGGCGCCGGCCCTGGATCGACTCAATGCCTCACGTCCTACCGCAGTCAACCTGGCTTGGGCGCTTGCACGCATGCGCCGCGCTTTGGTTGCCGCCGGTTCGGACTGGAAGCTGGTCGCCGCGCTTGAAGCACAGGCAATCGCCGATGAAGACCTTGCAGCCAACCGTCATATGGGCGCCTTGGGTGCAGCGTTGATTGCGCCGGGTAGTGGTGTGCTGACTCATTGCAACACCGGCTCGCTGGCCACTGCAGGCTTCGGTACCGCCTTGGGCGTGATCCGTGCTGGTGTGGCGCAGGACCGTATCGCCAAAGTGTTTGCTGGTGAAACCCGGCCGTGGTTGCAGGGCGCGCGTCTGACCGTGTGGGAGCTGCAGCAGGACGGTATCGACGCAACCTTGATTGCCGACTCGGCGGCCTCGCACCTGATGAAGACCGGTGCGGTGCAGTGGGTGATCGTCGGCGCCGACCGGATCTGCGCCAATGGCGACACGGCCAACAAGATCGGTACCTACCAGCTGGCCATTGCCGCGCGCCATCACGGTGTGAAGTTCATGGTGGTCGCCCCGTCTTCGACCGTGGACATGGGTACCGCCCATGGCGACGAGATCGAAATCGAACAGCGTGATCCGGGCGAGCTGTTCGGTGTGGGCGGTGTGCGTACCGTGGCCGAGGGCATTGCCGCCTGGAACCCGGTGTTTGACGTGACCCCGGGCGAGCTGATCGACGCCATCGTCACCGAACGCGGCGTGATCCTGAAGCCGGACCTGGCCACGATGTCTGCCGCGTTCGCCGACTGATGTAGTGCCGAGCCATGCTCGGCAGAAGCGCGTGAAGGTAGCAACTGTCTTGTCAGCCGGAGGCCATAGCGGCCTCCGCATCTCGTTTACGAGCATTGAGGATGACCAGCATCTTTCTCATAACCGCGACCAAGGCCACCTTGCCGGG